>JAIFMA010000189.1 GCA_020048795.1 Rhodoferax sp. | reverse complement strand
GCGCCTGCTGGTACAGCGCGCTGCGCTGTGACTGGTAAACCGGTGGCAGGTCGCTGTGCAGCCCGCAGGCCGCCAACTGGTTCAGGATCAGCGTAGCAACGCCCGGCAGACAGCGCGTGGTGTCGACATCCTCCAGGCGTACCAGCCACAAGCCAGCATGGGCGCGGGCATCCAGCCAGCTAGCCAGCGCCGCCACCAGCGAGCCGGCGTGCAGCGGCCCTGTGGGAGAAGGCGCAAAGCGGCCAACGTAGCGGCTCACGCCACCGCGAGTGCCAGCTCCAGCCCTGACACAAACGCGTCTTCAACCCGGTGGCCAATACACCAGTCGCCACACACCCCCAAGCCTTTTTTGGCATCCCACAAATGGCTCTTGCCCAGGGGTGTGAGGGTTTTGGCATACAGCCAGCGCTGGCTGTCCACATGGGCGGGTTCGGCCCGGATGCCGGTGATTTCGGTAAAGGCCTTGATCAGTTTGGCCTCGGCGCGGACCGAGTCGTCGTTCAAGTGTTCTTGCGACCAGGCGGCGCTGGCCTGGATGGTCCAGCGCTCAACCATGCTGCGGCCTGGCTTGCTCGATTCGCGCGCGGCCCAGGCAATGCGGTGGTGGGTGCTGCGCGCCGCATTCCATTGCGGCCCCAGGGTGGACATGCCGGGTTGCATGGCCTGTGGAAACGCCAGCATCAGAGTCCAGCACGGCGCCACCTTGACCCCATTGATGTCCATCACCCAGGGCGCCGCCAAATCTGAATTTTGTAGCACGCTTCGCGCCTGGGTCGCGGGCGTGGCCAATAAAACACCATCAAAACCAGAGAACACATGCTGCGCCCCGTCGAGCGCTTCAGTGCGCAGTTGCCACTGTCTGGGGCTGACCGCATCGCGCTCGATTTTGCTCACCCGGGTTTGCAGTTCGATCCGGTGGTCGGCCTTCAGCGGCTCGGCCCAACCCGCCACCAGCGACTTCATGCCAGGCACCGCCACCCAGTGGGCATCGCGGGCCGGCAGCGCTTGGCCTGCCACATGGCCGAGCTCGTCTAGCACCTGCACCGAGTTGGCGCTCCAGCGTTTGCACAGATCGGGCGTGGTTTGCAGTGCCAGCACAAAGCGCGGGTCACGCGCCGTGAAGTACTGGGCCCCATGGTCAAACGAGCCAAAAGCACTGTCGCGGGTGGCCATGCGCCCGGCCACGCCACGGCTTTTTTCAAACACGGTCACGGTGTGGCCTGCTTGAACCAGGGTACGGGCACAGGTGATTCCGGCCATGCCAGCGCCAACGATGGCGAAGTGTTTTGATGCGCGTGGAACTGTGCTCATGGAAATTTGCTCCGTTGTTTGAATGACACCGACTTTAACCGCCCCGATGCCGCTCCAGCAAGGCACTGCGGGTGGCCGGGCTCTGCAATGCGTTCAGCCACCACTGCAAGGCTCGGCCCTGCGTGGTGTTGCCGCGTTGGCGCCAGGCGTAGTTGACGCTGACGATGCGCGCCGGGCGCACCGTGGCCTTGACCACCAGGCGGCCGGTGTCAATGTAGTCCCTGGCCATGCATTCGGGCACCGAGCCGCACCCCATGCCGCGCAGGTGGGCATCGAGCTTGGCCTGCATGGTGGCCACGGTGAACACGTCCTGCCCACCCAGCAGGCCAATGGTGACACCGCGGCCACGGCTGATGGTGTCGGCCACCGCTACCGCGCGGTGCGCGCGCATCATTTCGTCGCTCAGGGGTTCGGCCGCAGCCGCCAGCGGGTGGTGCGGCGCTACGGCATAAACAAAACGCACCTCGCCCAGCGGTTCGGTGTGAATGGCGGTGTTTTGCACGACATCTGCCACCCCCAGTGCCAGGTCGGCCTGGCCGCTGGTCAAGGCCTCCAGCGTGCCTGACAGGGTTTCGTCGCGCAGCCGGATGCGGGTGGGCGGGTTTGGCTCCAGAAAGTGCTCGCACAGCTCCATCACCGTGGCTTTAGCGATGATGCTGTCCAGCGCAATGGTGAACTGCGGCTCCCAACCCGTGGCCACGCGCTTGACCCGATTGGCCACCGCATCGATGTCTTCCAGCAGGCGTTCACCCTCGCGTAACAACTCAGCGCCTGCCGGTGTCAATTTGGCCTGGCGCGAGCTGCGGTCATACAGCAGCACATCCAGCGCGTCTTCAATCAAGCGCACCCGGTAGGTGAGGGCGCTGGGCACCATGCCCAGGGCTCGGGCCGCAGCGGCAAAGCTGCCAGCCGCGGCAATGGTCTGCAGCATGGACAGGGCATCGGGTGTCAGAACATTGCGGGGTGTAGGGGGCGTGGCAGACATGATGGGTGGCTCAAGGCTCCAGCGTTGCTGGCGTGCGTTGGACAAATTTGGAACGGCTGTAGCAGATTTGGGGTCGGATCCCAATTCGGCCTGACGCATTGGTTGGACTGAGCAAAGTCACCCCGAATTGGGCTCTGACCCCAATTCTGCGGCACTTGTCCAGGAAGTCGGCTTGCTTTGCAACCTGACAACACCGGCTGCATGATTCGACATGCTCGCCCATCGAGCTGGTCATTGTGGGTTGACCAACTCAATGTCAGCCTCAGTCAGACCGTACAGCCTATGGATGTGCTGCTGGATTTGCGCGTCAGTTTCATCCAGCAAACGTTGGTATTGCGCGCGCTCCCGGTCCAGCATGGCGATGTTGACCTTCTCTGTGGCCTGCAGCACGCGGTCCACCAATCTGGCAATCTGCGCTTGCACCTCAGGCGGTGGTGCGATCAGCGGAATCGCCAGCAGTGGCTCCTTGTCCACCTGAAACTGGTCACCCTGCATTTTTCCCCTGTGCCTGAGCCAGTAGCTGACGACATTGGAATTGAGCAGTGCGGTCAGATACTTCAGGTTGATGCGCTTGGTTTTGATGATGTTGAAGGCCATCATCACGTAGGCTGTGTTGTCGGTATAGGCAAATGTTGGCGAGGCGCATTTGCGCGGTGCCAGGATGCGCGGGCCGGATTCGAAAAACGCCGGTTCACGCGGCCAGTGCAGACAAAACCACGGCAGCCGTCCGGCTTTTGTTTCGCGCCGCTGCGCCATGATCTTCTGGTACGGCAACAGATGGGTCAGTAGCCGTTCGGGCAGATCTGCAACGTCGGGGTGCCTGGCGTAAATGATTTCCAGACGATGCGATGACTTGAGCCCATAGCGCTGGGCATCGACCGGTTCATACAGTGGCTTGAGCAATTCACGCTCGGATTTGCTGGGTTTGACAAAAAAGTCGCGCGGTAGCACAAACACCGGGTTCCCCGCTGCGATGGCATGTTGCGCCAGGTCGCGCTTTGAAAACAAACCCAAAGCCCGGGCTGACACAACATCGGGATTGGGCACGATGCCTTGCGCCACTTCAGTTTTGCCATTGAGCTCAAAGTTGGCCGCAGTGGCCATTTTTTGCAGCAAGGCGTTGTGATCACAGCCGGAAAAAGTGTAGGCGGTGCTGCCCTGTTGCGCCCGAATGAGACTGGGTTTCAGGTAGTTGGCCTGCGGCAAGTCAGACAGACTCAACAACCCCTGCGCATCTTCGAGCGTGCGTTTTTTCCCACCCAGCACCCGGTAGTCAAACGCATACGACTGCGGTACGCCAGAGCGCCGGGCGATCAGGATCATGGTCTGAATGCCAGCGTCCTTAAACACCTTGAAGTCGCCAAAATCAATCAGATGCTCTATGCGGGCATCCTTGGACAGCTTTTCACGCAGTCGCCGGGCACCAAAGTTGGTGGTCCAGTTGTTGGTGGCAATGAAGGCCAGCGTGCCAGTTTCTGGCTTCAGAATGTCCAGCGCCCGGCAGGCAAACAGGTACCAGATGTCCATCTTGCCCTGAAAGTAGGGCGACTCGCGCAGGTGATCAAACGCCTCGCGGTGGGTGTATTCCTTGATGTAAGGCGGGTTGCCAATCACCAGGTCAAAGCCACCGCCGGGCTGCATCACCTGTGCAAAGGTGCGGTGCATGTTGACCGCCCTGTGCGCCTCAAAACGCGCCATGGAAAACATGTCATCAGCACCAGCATCGTCAATCGGCGAAATCAGCGAATTGCCGACGATGATGTTGTTGTGCAGGGGTGGCAGCAGCGCGCCAGCCAGCTCAAGTTGCTGGCTGTGCGTGCTGGCCGTGGTCTCGTCTTCAAGCAGTTTGAGATACAAGGAGAGTTGCGACACCTCTACGGCCTGGGCATCGATGTCGATGCCAAAAATGCATTTCGTCAGTACCTCACGCTTTTTTTGGATCGAAAGGTGCAGCACGCCATCGCGCATCACGGTGTCGCCCTTTTTGGCCAGCTTTGGGTGCGCGGCATAAGTGCGTGCCAGCTCAGTCAGCAGATATTCATACACCCCAATCAGGAACGAGCCGCTGCCGCACGAGGTGTCAATGGTTTTGACCGCCAGGATGTCATCGGGTGTCTTGCCTTTGACTTTGGGCCCAAGTGCTTGATCGACCATGAAACTGACGATGTAGTCCGGCGTGTAATAGACCCCACCGCTCTTGCGAACCTGCGGCTTTTCCTCGACCCGAGCCTGTTTTGCAGTAGCCACCACCACCTTGCCCAGAAATCGCTCGTAAATGCGCCCCAGCATTTCCACCGGTATGGCGTTGAAATCGTAGGGCGATGTGGGATCGGTCAGTTCGATGCAAATGGCTGAAAAAACGGTGTCATCCACCTGGAATCCTGGCGAATCAAGCACCGCGTGATGCTTATAGACCACCCCGTTGTATTGTTTGTCCAGGCGGTCGCAGTCGCGTACAAACTGTTTCCAGGCCGATGGTTTTGAGGCCAGGCGGCTGATGATGGCTGTTGGCTCAATCAGCTTGTCTTCCAGAAACCGGGTAAATACCAGGCGGTCGAGTGTGCGTTGCACCGACTCGGTGAGTTGTTCACTGCCCATCTGTGGGTTATGACGCTTGAAAGATTTGGCCAGCTCTTCGCGGTAAACATCGAGTTGCGTCAAAAAAGCATCGTCAATATTTTGGTAGTCATGGGTCAAATTTCCGAGTCTCTTGCTGGCTGCGCTGGGTTTTTCAAGCGTGGCGGCGTATTTGCCGATGGCATCGCTAACCGTTGCTTCACGTGAGAACAGCCAATAAATGCGGGCAAAAATCTCCGGGTCACGGAAATCCTGAAACGAGTAAACCGCTAACTGCCGCTGCAGGGCCGTTTTGATGTTGGGCCGAAATCGGCTGTCGATGATGTGAAAGCTGTGAAAGTCTGTCAGCACCACAACCGGCAGTTGGTGGCTCCAACTGTAGCGAATGGCCTGAAAATAATTGTCGGGGGTGGCAATGTTGGGCTGTGGGCGTTTGGCCTCGACAAAGAACCGTGGCCGTTTGTTGAAGTGGGGAGCCAGAGAAAAAGCGTAATCAGCCCGGCGTTTGGCTTCACCGGTGGTGACACTTTTTTCGATCTTGACCTCCTGCTCATACGGATTGGTTTGTGTCTCATGATTGACATCCCAACCCAGCGCGATGAACAGTTTGTCCAGAAAGTCCTTGCGTGCTTCCTGCTCCTGGTAGCCGACGCTCAGGTAATGCGCCAGATTGGCGTCGAACTGAGCAACCAGGGCACTCACCAGTGAATGTGCGACTGCAAAACTTGTTATCTGATTCATGGACGGAACAATTTTTGATCAATACAGGTTGTGGATTCGAATAGTTTGAATGATGCCATCAAAACGACAGGCCCTGGACAGCTACCGCCGCGACTACAGTCAAGTCAAGCTCTCAACCAAAAAGTATCAAACATGTTGACTCTCAGACCTTCCCAATCCCGCGGTTATGCCGACCACGGCTGGCTCAAGTCGTTTCACAGCTTTTCATTTGCCGATTATTTCGACCCCCAGCACATGGGCTGGGGTAATTTGCGGGTCATCAACGAAGACTGGATTGCGCCGGGCAAGGGTTTTGGCACGCATGGCCACCGCGACATGGAAATCGTCACCTACGTGCTCTCGGGTGCCTTGGCGCACCAGGACAGCATGGGCAATATCGAGGCGATTTTGCCCGGCGAGGTGCAGCGCATGAGCGCTGGTACCGGCGTGCGGCACAGCGAGTTCAACCACGCGCCGCAAGACACCACGCACCTGCTGCAGATCTGGATAACGCCCCACACCCAGGGGCTGACACCGGGTTATGAGCAAAAAAGCTTTGCCAACGCAGACAAGGACGGGCAACTGTGCCTGGTGGCATCCCCAGATGGTGCGCAAGGCTCAGTCAGGATGCACGCCGATGCCCGGCTGTATGCCGCTTTGTTGACGGGCGGCCAGTCTGCCAGCCTGGCCTTGCCGCCCCATCGCAAGGCCTATGTGTTTCTGGTGCGCGGCCAGTTGTCGGTCAATGGCACGGTGCTGGTCAAGGGCGACGCGGCCCTGCTGGCCGATGAGGCCTGGGTCACGCTGACCGATGGCCTGGATGCGGAAGTGCTGCTGTTCGACTTGACCGCCTGATTTTTCCTGTTTTCCTCAACCCACGTTTTTTAACCCAAGGAGTTTTCACCATGACAAAAGTTGCTGTTGTTTTCCATTCTGGCTACGGCCACACCCTGCGCATGGCGCAATCGGTGGCTGCGGGCGCTGGCGCCGAGCTGGTGGCCATTGATGCCGAAGGCAATCTGACAGATGCCGGCTGGGCCACGCTCAATGCGGCCGACGCCATCATCATGGGCAGCCCCACTTACATGGGCAGCGTCAGTTGGCAGTTCAAGAAGTTTGCCGATGCGTCCAGCAAGGCCTGGTTCAGCCAGGCCTGGAAAGACAAGGTGTTTGGTGGCTTTACCGCCAGCGCCAACATGAATGGCGACAAACATTCCACGCTGCATTACTTGATGACGCTGGCCATGCAGCACGGCGGCCTGTGGGTCGGTACCGGCTTGCATTACAACAACACCAAAGCCTCTGACCGTTCTGATGTCAACTATCTGGCTTCAAGTGCTGGCCCGATGGCCCAGACCCCGGGCGACGCGGGTGGTGCTGACATGAATGCGGGCGACCTGGAAACAGCCCGCCTGTTTGGCCAACGGGTGGCTGAGGTCAGCGCCAAATTCAAGGCTTGATCCGGCGTATTCGCTGCGCCCGGTCAACCACCAAAGGCGTGGCATCACACGATGCGTGAGCCGCTGTGCTGTCAGGTGCGCTTAATTTTCTGATTGATCGTCTTTTGAGAGGTGGCTCAGTGCAGAATTCATGCAATCCAGTTGCATGAGTGTTGTTCCATGAAAAGCCTACATCCTGTTCGTTCTTCGCTGCGCCCAGCCCTGGCGCTGTGGGCTGCTGCCCTTGGGGTGTGGCTGCACTTTGGTGAGGCTGCCGCGCAATCCGCTGTGATGGTCTCGGAGCAAGACTTTCTCTCCGACATGCCCATTGTGTTGTCGGTGTCGCGTTTGCCACAGCGACTGGATGAAACCCCGGGCGCGGTTACGCTGCTGGACCGTGAAGCCATTCGCCGCAGTGGCGCGCGTGACGTGGCAGACCTGCTGCGGCTGGTGCCGGGTTTTCAGGTCAGCACGTCTTTTGAAAGTGTGGCACCGCTGGTCAGTTACCACGGTGCCTTTGACAGTTATTCGAATCGGCTTGAGCTGCTGATTGACGGGCGCTCGGCCTATTCACCGTATTTCATCGGCAGCATCGGACCAGGTCTTCAGACCGTGGCGGTCGAGGACATCGACCATATTGAGGTTCTGCGTGGCTCCAACTCGGCGGCTTACGGCGCTCGGGCCATTCTGGGGGTGATCAATATTGTGACCCGTGATGCCGACGACACCCGGGGCGCTCAGGCATCGCTGAAGGCGGGTGAAAACGGTATTCGCGATGTCTGGGCGCGGCTTGGCTGGGGCGGTGATCGGGGTAGTTTCCGATTCAGTGCGGACCGCCGTGGTGACGACGGGTTGGCTGGCGCCAACGGCAGCAATCGCGTCACGCGGGTCAATTTCAGGGCCGACTTGCATCCCACGGCCAGTGACGAAGTTCAGTTGCGGGTCGGCGCGCTGTCGATTGATGCCGGCAAGGGCTTTGCGGGGGTCGTCGACAATCCGCCACGCAGTACTGCGTTTGCTTCCGACCACGTGCAAGTTGACTGGCGCCGCAGCCAGGGCCCTGACGCAGATCTACTGCTCAGGCTGTCGCATAGCCGGGAACGCTACGACGAACTGTTTCCGTATTCCTTGCAACGGTTTGGCATCGCTGATTTATATAACGTTGAAGTTAGTGGACATGCCGACAGCGATTCGCTGACCCTGCAACATGCGTTTCGCCAGGGTGACGCACTGCGCGTGGTCTGGGGTGGAGAATTTCGCAGCGAAAAGATCGTCTCTCGCCCTGTTTACAACACCGATTCGACGTTTGTGACCGATTTTGCCCGTCTTTTTGGCAATGTGGAGTGGCGCGCGCAACCCTCGATCCTGTTCAATCTGGGGGCCATGGCCGAGCGAAGCAGTGTCACTGGCGGCAGTTTGGCACCACGTCTGATGGTGAACTGGCATGCGGCAAAGGGTCAGACCCTGCGCGCTGGCATTTCCCGGGCCTTCCGACCGCCCAGCAATTTTGAGAATTTCGCCGACGTGCGTTATGTCTGGCGTGACGTGTTGCTGGGTGTCAACGTGTTGGGCACTGGCACGGTTCAACCAGAAAGTGTGTTGTCGCGCGAGATCGGTTATCTGGGCGATTTTCCACACTGGGGTTTGACGGTGGATGTGCGGGCTTTTCACGAACAGATCAGCGGCTTCATTCGCCAGATAAATTCCAGATTGCCGCGCTACTACGTCAACGACGAGAGTTTTGCCATCCGGGGTCTGGAATACCAGGCCAGGTGGAAGCCGTGGGCCGGCGCCGAACTGGTACTCAACCAAAGCTACACCGACATCCAGGCGAAGACTTATCTCTCAGACAGTTTTTCGTCTCTCAATCTGTCTGGCACACCGATGGCGGCACCGAATCTGGCCAGTTCCATTTCGTACTTCCAGAAGTTGCCAGGCCAGGTTGATCTGACACTGACCCATCAGGACAGTGGCACTGCCAGACTGACGGGATCAGGCTCGGGGAGCCGGGTGGCCATGACCCGCACTGACCTGCGCCTGAGCAAGGCCATGCGATGGGGTGCCACCAAGGGAGAATTGGCGCTGGTGGTGCAAAACCTGGGTCTGTCGTACCAGGATTTTGACCCGTCGTTTTCCTTCAAGCGCCAGGCCTTTTTGAGCCTGCGACTGGACAACTGAGCGCGACATGGGGCGTGGATGGCGCGGTGTGTACTGGGGCTTGGCGCTATGGGCGCTGGGTTGCTGTGCGCAGGCGCAGCATCAGCCTCCTGCGTCCGAGCTGTCCCTGATCATTGTTAGCAGCGATATCTCGACACCTTATGGTGAAGCCATTGGGGCGCTGACCATGCATTGGGTCCAGGGCGGCTTTTCGCGCGACGACATCCGGCAAATGTCATCGACCGAACTGTCTGCAGCCATCAAAGCCGGTCATCGACCGCGCCCACGGGTGTTTGTCGCACTGGGCGCAGATGCCTGCGCGGCGCTGGCGCGAGGCAGCGTCCAGTCGCCGGTGCTGTGCACCCTGATCCCGCGAGGCAGTTTTGAGCGGGTGTTGCTTGATAGCAAGCTGCGGGTATCGAGCCTGTTTACCGCGCTGTACCTGGACCAGCCCCTGAGTCGGCAGTTGACGCTGCTGCGTCTGTCCTTGCCACAGGTCAAACGTCTGGGCGTGTTATTGGGGCCGGAGTCGGGTGCCCGGCTACCGGCGCTGAAATCGGTGGCTGCCACGGCTGGGCTGACCGTGGTGGAGGCACGGGTGGATAACGCCGAGGGCATTTTTTCAGCCTTGCAACAGGTGCTCGATGGCAGCGATGTGTTGCTGGCCATGGCGGACCCGCGGGTGTACAGCAGCACCAGTATTCAGAATATTTTGTTGTCGGCGTTTCGTGCCGGGGTGCCCATGGTGGGTTTTTCACCGGCCTATGTGCGCGCCGGTGCGTTGCTGGCCTTGCACGTGACGCCAGCCCAGATCGGGCAGCAGGCAGCCGCTCTGCTGCTGGATGTGATGCATGACAAGGCGCTTCCGGCCAACCCGGTAGAGCCCAATGATTTTGAGGTCGCGGTGAACCAGCATGTGGCCCGGGCGATGGGCCTGTCCCTGAATGCAGGGGCGTTGCAACAGGCCCTGCGTGCGGCCGAGCGTGCGCCATGATCGCTCTGAGCATCCGTACACGCATGTTGCTGGCAGCCCTGCTGCCGCTGGCACTGGTCAGCACCTTGCTGGCTGTGTTTTTCATGCTGGCACGCTTCGATGATTTGCAGCAGTCCTATCAGCAGCGCACTCGCTCAGTGATCCGACAGTTTGCACTGGCCAGTGAGTACGGCTTGTTTTCTGCCAATGAGCAACAGTTGCAATCCCTGGTGATGGGTGTTCTGCGTGAGCCAGACGTGCGCTGGGCGGCGGTGTTTGACCGTGGTGGCCAAAAGTTGGTCAGTGCTGGTGATGAAGGTGGCCTGAATTTATTGGTTTTTGATGCGCGAGAGGGTCAAACTTTTGACCCGCAGCGAGGACTCGACGGGTTGGCGCAACCGGTTTTTTCCATGGGTCTGTCACTGGATGATCTGTATGAGGGCGGGACCGGCAAGCGTGCACCCACGCTGGCGCAACTGGGTCAGGTCCAGGTTGTTTTCTCCCGCCAGTCGCTGGAAGGGCGCCGCCATACCTTGCTGGGGCTGGGGGCTTTGATTGGTGCCCTCGGTCTGGCGTTTGGCCTGGGTCTGGCAGCCTATCTGAGTCGCGGGGTGATTCGGCCCATTACCCGTGTGACCGGTTTGATTGAGCGTATGGGCCGAGGTGATTTTGCCGAAGCACATGCCGCGCGGGCACTGGTGCAATTCGGTGACCCCTTGCATGATTTGCAGGACAACCTGTACCGCATGGCAGACCGTCTGGCGTTTTCGCGTGATGATCTGGAGCGCCAGGTGACACTGGTCACGCAGGCTCTGCGCGAAAAGAAGGACGAGGCAGAGCAGGCAACCCTGGCCAAATCGCGTTTCCTGGCGGCAGCCAGTCATGATCTGCGCCAGCCAGTGCACGCGCTGGGGATGTTTGTGACTCGTTTGGCGCAACTCTCGCATGACGCGCAGTCGGCTCAACTGGTCAGTCAGTTGGAAGCCTCGGTGCGTGCCATGCAAAACCTGCTGGATGGTTTGCTCGATGTCTCGCGGCTGGAAGCCCAGGCGGTGCAGGTCAAACCGTGTGCCTTCGCGCTGGACAACCTGTTTGGGCAACTGGAGCACGACCTGCGGCCCATCGCATCGGACAAGGGTTTGCGCCTGCGTATTCGTCCCACGTCACTGTGGGTGATCAGCGATGCCACACTGGTGTACCGCATCTTGCTCAACCTGGTGTCCAACGCCTTGCGCTATACCGATCACGGCGGGGTGCTGCTGGCGGCCAGACTGACCCAGGGTGGCCAGCAGGTGGCGCTACAGGTCTGGGACACTGGCATCGGTATTGCACCGCAGCATCACCAAGCCGTGTTCACCGAGTTTTACCAGGTTGCCAACACCGCGCGTGACCGCACCCTCGGGCTGGGCCTGGGACTCAATATCGTGCAGCGCACGGCCGAGTTGCTGGGTCACCCCTTGCAACTGACATCCAGCCTGGGGCGTGGCACCCGGTTTACCTTGACGGTGCCGCGGGCTCAGGCGCAACCGGTGCCGTTGCTGACGGGTCAGCCCGAGCCCGAGCCGACCGATGACCTGCGGGGTGTGCCGGTGCTGGTGATCGATGATGACGATCTGGTGTTGACGGCGGTGGTTTCGTTGCTGGGCGGTTGGGGCATGCAGGTTTATGCCGCACTGGGGCTGGAGCAAGCCCGGCAGCAACTTGCCACGGGTTGCCTGCCGGCGGTCATCATCAGTGACTATCGTCTGCAGGACGAGGTCCACGGTATTGAGGTCATTGAACGCTTGCGTGCGCAGCTTCAGCGGCCCATACCGGCGTGTCTGATGAGCGGTGACACCGACTCCGGGTTGATGCAAGCGGCGCAACGTGCAGGCCTCACCTTATTGCACAAGCCGGTCCGGCCGGCCAAATTACGCAGTTTGCTGCGGCACCTGCTGCAAGACCGTGGCCACCGTCATACGCTGCCTGACGGTGACTTGGTGTAACCCCAGCGACCGGCTTCGAGTGCCGCCTGCGTGCGGGTTTTGACACCAAAGCCACGCAGGATGGTTGAAATGTGATTTTTGATGGTCTCGTCCGACAGATTCAGGCGCAAGACGTTTTCCTGGCGTGATGTAAACACCGGTGGCTGCTTCAGCAAACCATCGTCGGCCCATCCAGAATTTAGCTCGGGTGGTGAATAAACTTCGCCCGCCAGCACCAGGCGCAAGGCCTGCAGCAACTCTTCGCTCAAGCCGGACTTGGTGATAAAACCCGCTGCGCCTCGGGCCAGCACGCGCCCAATGATGCTGGGGTTGGCAGAGCCTGACAGGATGACGACCGGCAGTTCGGGGTGTTTCTTGCCAAAAATGGTCAGCGCGGCCAGCCCATCCATGTCGGGCAGGTGGTAGTCCAGCAACACCAGATCGAGGTCGGCGTGGCGCTGGGCGATCACGAAAGCTTCGGCGCAGTCGGGCGCTTGCAACACTTCAGTGGGCTCGTCGGGCAATAGCCCCTGCAACACCTGGCACAGCCCGGCGCGCACCAGAGCGTGATCGTCAACCACCAAAATTTTCAAGAAATGAGCTCCAACTGCTTTCCTACAATGCAGGTTATGTTTGTTCACCTGCGCCTACACAC
>JAIFMA010000124.1 GCA_020048795.1 Rhodoferax sp. | reverse complement strand
CGGGGGCAGCGGGTGCGCTTTGGGCCAGCACCGACGCAGACAGGGCCGCAGCCAATGTGGTGGCGATGGCGATAGTTTTGAAAGTGATTGAGGTCTTCATGATGGAACTCCTTGGTTAAACCTTGTTGGGGTGCTGGTTCTGCCTGCATCCCTGGGTGTTATTGGAGCGCGCTTGTGTCAATGCCGTGTTGCAGCAAAACGCTGTTTTGCATCGCCGTGTTGCGCTGGGGCCTTGCGTTACAGTGCGTTACAAAACTCGCAGGTCTGATGACTACCCAGGCATTGGGCGTGGTTGTAGGCTTGCATCAACGGTAAAAAATAAAGCGCATGGACACCAAAGACTGCATCCTGATCGTTGATGACGAACCCGACATTCGCCGCCTGCTGGTGGACTACCTGGCCCGTAATGGCTTTGAAGCCGTGGCCGCCCGCGATGGCCGAGAGATGTGGCAAATGCTGGAGCGTCACGCGGTGGATTTGCTGGTGCTGGACCTGATGCTGCCCGACACCGATGGTCTGACGCTGTGCCGTGACCTGCGCGCCAAGTCCAACCTGCCGGTCATCATGCTGACCGCCCGGGGCGAAGAAGCGGACCGCATCGTGGGCATTGAGATGGGCGCAGACGACTATCTGGTCAAGCCCTTTAACCCGCGCGAACTGCTGGCGCGTATCAAATCCATCTTGCGCCGCACCCGCGCCCTGCCCCCCAATCTCAAGCCCGAGCCGGTGCGTTACCTGTGTTTTGCCGACTGGAGTCTTGACACGGCTGAGCGGCTGCTGACCTCGCCAGACGGTGTGGCCACGCCGCTTTCAGGCGGCGAATTCCGCCTGCTGCGCATCTTGCTGGAGCATCCCAACCGGGTGGTGACGCGTGACCAGCTCATCGAGATGATTCACGGCCGCGAAGCCGAAGCCTACGACCGCGCCATTGATGTGCAGGTCAGCCGCCTGCGCCAGCGCCTGCGCGACGACAGCCGCGAGCCGCAACTGATCAAAACCGTGCGCGGCGAGGGGTATGTGCTGGCCGCCAGCGTGGAGGCACGCAGCACATGCCTGTAGCAACACAACTTGGCTGGCGTAATCTGGCATCCAGCCTGTACGCCCGCATGGCGCTGATTTTGCTGGCCGGTTTGCTGGTGGCGCAAGGGGTCAGCATCTGGCTGCAATGGGGCGAACGTGCCGCAGTCGTTACCCAGGCGCGCGGGCTGCACATGATGGACCGGATTGCCGAAGCGGTGCGCCTGCTTGAAGCCAATGCGCCGGCACAGCGTCAGACGACACTTGCCGCGCTGCAATACGATGGCTTGCGGGTGGCACTGATCACCGAGCAACAGGCGCAAGCCGGCACACCGCGTGAGAACCTGCGGGACACCCTCAGCGAGCGCCTGGGCAGCCCCCGCGAGATTCGTGTTCTGAGCGGTGCTGGCCTTGGCATGGGGATGGGAATGGGGTCCGGTATGGGTGCTGGCCAGCCGCGCGGCAACCTGCGGCGCACCGTGGACGTGCGGCTGGCCGATGGCCAGTGGATTCGTGTGACCACCGCGGCCGAAAGTGATGCAACAGCCCCGGCCCTGTCCAACACCCTGATCATTCAATTGCTGGTCAGCCTGGCCCTGGTGGCTGCAGTGGTGATCTTTGCGGTGCGCCAGGCGACCCTGCCCTTGCAACAACTGGCCCAGGCGGCCAACACACTGGGCCATGATCTGGATGCCCAGCCGCTGCCGGAGCGTGGCAGCACCGAAACCCGCCACGCCGCCCAAGCCTTCAACCGCATGCAAACCCGCATTCAGCGGCTGGTGCGCGAACGCGCCCGGGCGCTGGCGGCCGTGTCGCATGACCTGCGCACGCCGCTGACCCGCCTGCGCCTGCGCACCGAACTGATCGACGACGAAGCCCTGCGCGAACAAATGGCCGCTGATTTAGAGGCCATGGCCGCCATGATTGATGCCACGCTGGACTATCTGCGCGGTCTGCAGACCCACGAAGCCGTGCGCGCCATTGACATCAATGCGCTGCTGGAAAGCATGGCTGACGATGCCCGGGTGCTGGGCCGACACATCCAGATTGAAGGGCTGGCGCACCAGCCCTTCAACGCCAGGCTGTCCGGCTTGCGCCGCGCTTTGCAAAACCTGATCGACAACGCCTTCAAATACGCCCAGGGTGCCCGCATTTGTGTGCAAGACAGCACGGCCAGCCTGAGCATCACGGTCGAAGACGACGGGCCAGGCATTGCGCCAGCCGATCTGCCCCGGGTGACAGAGCCCTACTTCCGGGCTGACAGTGCCCGCAGTCAACCAGGGGACGGCGTGGGGCTGGGGCTGTCAATCGTGCGCGACATTGCCCTGCTGCACGATGGCGAACTGATCCTGAACAACCGTGCGCAAGGTGGTCTGGCGGCCACGCTGTGCCTGCCGCGCCAATCAGCGGTGGCCCCACCCGGCGTTAAAGACTGCTGACAAACGCCGCCACATCGGGGCGCAGGCGTGCGGGTTTGCGCCGGTCTGCGGTCCCGACATTGATGCAGCACACTGCCTGCTCCCCCTCGGTCAATCGGAACAAGCTGCGCAGCACCTTGGAGCGCATGGCCTGGCCACTGGTCAGACTGCTGCCAAAGCCCATGCTGTGCGCCGCTAACAGAAAATTTTGCAAAGCCGCTCCCACTGACACCATGCGCTCCAAGGGTTCCACATCAGGCTCACACGGCCCCAGTCGCGCAATCGCCAGCGCCACAAAGGGCGAGCGAAAGGCTTTTTCGCGGGCTTGGCTCACCTGCTCGGGTGTGGCAGCAGCATCGCGCTCAATCAGAGCCTGTGCAAACACACCAGCCAGCGCGGCACGTTTGTCACCCGGCACCAGCACAAAACGCCAGGGCATCACCCCACCATGGTCGGGCGCGGCAGCAGCGGCACGAAACATGTCGTTGACCTGAGCCACGCTGGGGCCGGGCGCAAACAGGCGCTTGGGCAAAATCGTTTGCCGAGTCGTCATCAGGGTCAGCGCAAAGCTGGCCTCATCGTTTGCCATGTTTTCTGGAACTTGGATCATGGCCTTATCGTAGCGGGTCGGCTCGCCAGACAAGCCAGCAAGGGCGCATCGTGTTGACAAAGCTCAGGCATCATCCTGGAGGTCAGGCGTTGGCCCGTCGGCGCACATGCGCCAATAGCCCTTCGCAGGCATCTTCTACCAAATCCAGCACCTCCTCAAACCCGCGTAACCCGCCGTAATACGGATCGGGCACCACGGGCTTCTTCAGGCGCTGGCAAAACTCGGTCAGGCGGCGCAGTTTGTGCTGATGTTCTGCCGGGCAACCCTCCTGCAACAGTGCCAGGTTGTCCCAATCCATCGCCAGAATCAAGTCAAACCTGGCATAGTCAGCCTGCTGGATTTGGCGGGCGCGCAGACCTGACAGGTCATACCCGCGTTTGGCGGCTACCGCTTGTGTGCGCTCGTCGGGCGGGCTGTCTGGGTGGTAGTTATGGGTGCCGGCTGAATCTACCCGCACCCACTGGCTCAAACCATGGTCAATGACTTTCTGGCGAAACACACCATCAGCAGTGGGGCTTCGGCAAATGTTGCCCATGCAAACGAAAAGAACAGAATAGGTCATGGCCTCAGTTTACCTGGCAGCTTTGCATCGGCCAAGCGTAGCACCCCGTACTTGCAGGAGACAAGTCAGGAAGACTGCAACAAATGCGTTACCAGCTTGAAGTCCGGGTCTTCCGGGAAAGACTTGATCTTGAAACCCAGCCCCTTCATCAGCTTGAGCATGTTGGGGTTGTTGGCCAGCACCAGACCTTCTATTTCAGCCAGCCCTTTTTCACGCGCAAAGTCCATGATCGACAACATCAGGCGGGAACCCAGGCCAAGGCCCTTGAAGTCATCTGCCACCACCAGTGAAAACTCGCAGGTGCTGCGGTCCGGGTTGGTGATGTAGCGCGACACACCCACAATCCGGCTGATCTCCTGTGGCTGGCCGTCTTCGCCCATACTGTTGTCGGTGTGGATGGCGACCAGCGCCATTTCACGGTCGTAGTCAATCAGGGTGAAGCGCGACAACATGGTGGCGGGTAGTTCCTGCATGCTTGAGACGAACCGGAAATAGCGGCTCTCAGGCGACAGACTGCGCACAAAAGCCTGCAGCATGGTGGCATCGTCGGGGTGCACCGGGCGCACGATATAGTCGCCGCCACCGGCCATCGGGCAGACCTGTTCGTAATGAGATGGATACGGCAAGATGGCCAAATGGTTGTAATGCCGTGCCGAGGGTGCGGCGTTGTCAATCACAATGCGGGCATCGACGGCCAGCGCACCGGATTCGTCAACAATGATCGGGTTGATGTCCATCTCGCGCAGTTGCGGCAGTTCACAAACCATTTCAGAGACCCGCAGCAAGATCTGCTCCAGCGCTTCAATGTCGGCTGCCGGTGCGCCGCGCCACTGGCCCAGCGTCTCAAACACGCGTGAACGCTCAATCAGGCGGCGCGCCAAAAACTGGTTCAGGGGCGGCAGCTCCATGGTGCGGTCGTTGATCAGTTCGATCATGGTGCCGCCGGCACCAAACGCAATCACCGGACCAAAGGGCTGGTCAGTGACCAGCCCCACACACACCTCACGACCGCGCTTCTGGTTCGACATGTTCTGGATGGTGATGCCGTTGATGCGTGCATCAGGCTGCAGCCTGGCCACGTTTTGTATCATTTCCAGAAAAGTGTCACGCACACCCACGGCAGTCATGATATTGAGCACCACACCCTGCACATCGGATTTGTGGCTGATGTCGGGCGAATCGATCTTGAGCGCCACCGGAAAACCCAGTTGCGTGGCAATCATGATGGCTTCATTGGGGTTGCGGGCCAAAATCGTCTTGGTAACCGGAATATGAAAGGCCGCCAGCAAGGCCTTCGATTCCATTTCGGTCAGCACTTTGCGCCGCTCGGCCAGCACACTTTCGATCAACAGCCGGGCCCCTTCGACGTCGGGCTTGGCCAGATCTGACAGGGGCGGCGGCGTTTGTTGCAGCAACTGCTGATTCTGGTAAAAAGATGCCAGGTTGCCAAACGCGCCAACGGCTGCCTCGGGCGTACGAAAGGTCGGAATCACCGCATCAGTCAGCAGCTTGCGCGAACTGCCCACCGAAGCATCACCCATCCAGCAAGTCAGCAGCGGCTTGCTGGCCTGGCGGCTCATGCCGGCAATCGCGCTGGCAACCGCATCACCATCCATGGCAACTTTGGGCGAATAAATAGCCAGAATGCCATCGATCTGCGGTGCCTTGCTGGCCGCATCGATGGCGGCGCGATAGTGCTCGGGGCCGGCTTCTTCGGACAAATCGATCAGGTCGCTCAAGGTGGCCTGCGATGGCAGCAGCGGTTTGAGCTGCAACGCCTGCTCCGGGGTCAGGCGACCCAGATCAAGCTGGATTTCGGTGACCCAGTCTGCTGCCAGCACACCCGGGCCACCCCCGTTGGTCACAATCGCCAGCCGCCGACCCACCGGGCGGTAGCGTGAGGCCAGACACTTGGCCGCCGAAAACAAGGCCACAAACGAGCGCACCCGCACCGCACCGGCACGGCGCAAGGCCGCATCAAACACGTCATCGCTGCCCACAATGGTGCCCGAGTGCGTCAGGGCGGCACGGTTACCCGCATGTTTGCGTCCAGCCTTGAGCACCACCACCGGCTTGGCATTGGCGGCAGCGCGTAGCGCACTCATGAAGCGCCGGGCGTTGGTGATGCCTTCGAGGTACACCACGATGCTATGGGTTCTGACATCCGAGGCCAAAAAGTCCAGCACTTGCGCCATGTCAACAGCGGTGTTGGGGCCCAGCGACACCACTGTCGAAAAACCGACCGCGTTCTTTCTGGACCAGTCCAGGATCGACGAAGTCAAGGCACCCGACTGCGAAACCAGCGCCAGTGGACCAGGATTGGCCATTTCGCCCGCCACACTGGCGTTGAGCAGCATGTGCGGGCGCTGAAAGCCCAGGCAGTTGGGCCCAAGCAGATAAATACCATCACGGGTGGCCATCTTGTGCAATTCGGCGGCATGGGCGGCATCGATACCGCTTGAAATCACCACGGCCGAGTGGCACTTGATGCGCCCGGCAATTTCGAGTGCCGCCGCCACTTCAGCGGCCGGCAGGGCAATGATGGCCAGATCTGCATGGGCGTTGGCCAGATCGGCCAGCGTGCCGCTGGCGTTGATGTCCAGAAAAACCAGTTTGCCGGCAAAGTGCTGGGCAGTAATGGCCTGGTGCAAGGCACGCGCCTGTGAGGTTTGTGCCTCAGGATCGTCGGTCTTGCCGGCAAAAATAGCAATGGAGCTGGGTGAAAAAAGCGAGCTTAAAAAATGCTTATCCATGAAACTACCTATTGACTAAAGTGCCGTTGAGTAGAGCTTAACCGGTTAGACACCCAAAATGTCTGACTTCGTTCACTAAATTGTGCAGTGCAGCATTTTTCTGTCGCGCTATCCTCTCCCCTTATGATTCGCCGCATCGCCCACCTCGATATGGACGCGTTTTACGCCTCCGTGGAGCTGCTGCGCTACCCGCAACTGAAAGGTTTGCCAGTCGTGATTGGCGGCGGTCGGCGCCCAGTGGACGAGGCATTTTTGACCATGAATTCAGAAGGGTTTTTGGCCAAAATTCCGCTCGATGCGTTTCCCCGGCTGGCGAGTTATACCGGTCGTGGTGTTATTACAACAGCGACGTACGCGGCCCGCCAATTTGGCATCGGCTCGGCCATGGGGCTGATGAAAGCCGCCAAACTTTGCCCGCAGGCGATCCTGTTACCGGTGGACTTTGCCGAGTACCGGCGCTATTCGTGCGCTTTTAAGGACATTATTCTGGAAATTGCGCCGCTCATGGAAAGCCGGGGCGTTGATGAGGTCTACATCGACTTCACCGAGGTGCCCGGTGGTCAGCGCGACGGCGGACGGGTGCTGGCGCGGCTGATTCAGAAAACCGTTTTTCAGCAAACCGGCCTGACCTGCTCGCTCGGCGTGGCACCCAACAAGCTGCTGGCCAAAATGGCCAGCGAGCTCAACAAGCCCAACGGCATTGCGATCATCTTCGAGGACGACCTGCCGACAAAGATCTGGCCGCTGGCCTGTCGCAAGATCAATGGGATTGGCCCCAAGGCTGATGAAAAACTACAGCGCCACGGCATTCACACCATTGGCGAACTGGCTCAGTGCGGGTTGGACTGGTTGATTGACCAGTTTGGCCAAAAAACCGGTGCCTGGTTGTTTGACGCGGCGCGCGGCATCGACACCCGGGCGGTGGTGCTCGAGAGTGAGCCCGTATCGATCAGCCGCGAGACCACGTTTGAGCGTGATCTGCACGCGGTGCATGACCGCGCTGAACTTGGTGCCATCTTCACCGGGCTGTGCGAACAGGTGGCGCGCGATCTGAATGCCAAACGCTACGTTGGCAAAACCATCGGCATCAAACTGCGTTATGACAATTTCAAAAGCGTCACACGCAACCAGACGTTGAATTTTTTCACTGCCGACGCTGCCACCATCCGCCATTGGGCCGGGCAGTGCCTGAAACGGGTGCCGCTGCAACAGCGTCTGCGTCTGCTCGGAGTCAAAGTGGGGTCGCTACAGCGCGCAGAACCCCATGAATCAAAGAAAAATAAGGCTCTAGCCCATATAGATCAAGCGCTGACAGCTATCAATTTTGAAGTGACAGAACCCCAGTTGTTTTGAGACCTGAGGCAGCAATGCACACCACCCGTCAAAACGGCTTGGTGTCAACAAAGCTCGGGCGTTGCATCAACCGGTCTTGCAGTTTCAGTAAATTGGGGTGCGGATCACGCCAGTTGATCTCCGGGAATCTGAAGTCCAGATAGCCCAGCGCCACACCCACAGCAATGTCGGCCAGGCTCAGATGAATACCGACAAAATAGGATTTGTCGCCCAAGCTCTTGCTCATGGTTTTCAGTGCGGCATCCACCTTGCCCAACTGCCGGTCTATCCAGGCCTGGCTGCGCTCAGCCTTGGTACGCCCGCTCCAGGTGGCTTCCAGCCGCGCCAGGACGGCCGCGTCCAGCACGCCGTCAGCCAAGGCCTCCCAGGTTTTGACCTCGGCACGCTCACGCCCCACCGTGGGAATCAATTTGCCGACCGGCGACAGGGTGTCAAAGTACTCCACGATCACGCGTGAATCTGAAATCACCTCGCCGCCCTCCATGATCAGGCAGGGTATCTTGCCCAGCGGGTTGATCAGGCTGATATTGGTGGTGGCAGCCCAGACATCTTCCAGCACGTAGTCGTAGTCGAGCTTTTTTTCCGCCATCACCACACGCACCTTGCGCACATAGGGGCTGGTGTTCGATCCGATGAGTTTCATGGGCATGAGACAGGTTGGGTTGTTGTGGGTTCACTTGATTCTATACACCCGACCCTACAATCTGCTGATGACCACCTCTGCCATCTCTGCCCTCAGTCCACTGGACGGCCGCTACGCCGCCAAACTTGCCAAACTGCGCCCCGCCATGAGCGAACAAGGCTATATGCACCGGCGTGTACAGGTCGAAGTGGCCTGGTTCATCGCCCTGAGTGACTGTGGTTTTACCGAATTCAAACCACTGTCACCCGGCGCGCGCACCTACCTCCTCGGGTTGGTCAAGAACTTTGCTGAAGCCGACGGACTGGCCATCAAGGAGATCGAAAAGACCACCAACCACGATGTCAAGGCCGTCGAATACTGGCTCAAAAGCAAGTTCGAGGCCCGCCCGGAACTGCTGGCGGTGCAGGAGTTTGTGCACTTTGGCTGCACCAGCGAAGACATCAACAACACCAGCCACGCGCTGCAACTTAAATCGGGGCGTGATGAGGTGCTGCTGCCCGCACTTGATGCGGTCATCGCCAAATTGCGCGAGATGGCGCATACCTTCGCAGATGTGGCAATGCTTAGCCGCACCCACGGCCAGACCGCCAGCCCCACCACGGTCGGCAAGGAAGTCGCCAACGTGGTGACCCGTCTGGTCACAGCGCGCAACAAGATTGCCAGCATCAAGCTAATGGCCAAAATGAACGGCGCGGTGGGCAACTACAACGCCCACCTGTCGGCCTGGCCCGGGCATGACTGGGAGGCCTTTAGCCAAAGAGTGATCGAAACCCCCGAGCCACAGGGTCTGGGCCTGACGTTTCAGCCCTACAGCATTCAGATCGAGCCGCACGACTATATGGCCGAACTGTTTGACGCAGTGGCTCGTGCCAATACGATCCTGATTGACTGGTCACGCGATGTCTGGGGTTATGTGAGCCTGGGCTATTTCAAGCAAAAGCTGAAAAAAGGCGAGGTGGGGTCCTCCACCATGCCACACAAAGTGAACCCGATTGATTTTGAGAACGCCGAGGGTAATCTGGGCCTGTCCAACGCAGTGCTGCGGCACCTGAGCGAAAAGCTGCCGATCAGCCGCTGGCAACGTGATCTGACCGACAGCACCGTGCTGCGCAACATGGGTGTGGCACTGGGCTATGCCGTGCTGGCCTACCAATCCATGAGCAATGGCTTGAGCAAACTTGAGCTCAACGAAGTGGCGATTGCCGACGACCTTGACGCTTCCTGGGAAGTCCTGGCCGAACCGATCCAGACCGTGATGCGCCGATTTGGTCTACCCGAACCCTACGAGCAGCTCAAGGAATTCACCCGTGGTGCCCCCATGACGCGCGAACTGATGCAGGGCTTTATTGCCAAGTTGACCATTCCCGACGCTGAAAAGGCCCGCCTGCTGGCCATGACCCCGGGAAGCTACACGGGCCTGGCAGCGGAGCTGGCGCGGCGGGTGTAATGGCCACCAAATCCACCATTTTTAAAGCCAGTCTGCAAATAGCCGACATTGACCACAGTTATTACGCCGACCACAGCCTGACGCTGGCGCGCCACCCCAGCGAAACCGATGAACGCATGATGGTGCGGCTGTGTGCCCTGGCACTACAGGCGCACCAGTTGCAAAGTGTGTGTGGTGGCGACGGCACACTGGCCTTTGGCGCAGGGCTGTCAGACCCGGACGAGCCCGATGTGTGGCTGCGCGACTTTACCGGTCTGACCCGCTTGTGGATTGAAGTCGGCCAACCCGAGGACAAGCCGCTGGCCAAGGCCTGTAACAAAGCGGACAGCGTGGTGCTTTACGCTTTTGGCCAGGCCGCTGACATCTGGTGGCGCGGTATTGAGAGCAAGCTGACCCGTCTCAAGAACCTGCAAGTCTGGCGCATCACCAGCGCCAGCGCGCAGGCCTTGACAGCCCTGGCGCAACGCAGCATGAGCCTGCAAGCCACGGTGCAGGAAGGCGCGCTGATGCTCGGCGATGGCGCGCACAATGTTCACATTGAGCCAGTACGTTGGAAATAGTCGGCAAGCGCCTCAAGGGGCAATCACTGCATCAAGTTGCAGTGCCTTGATTTTTACAACGGCTGCCTGCGCCTGCGCCCGACTAACAAACGGACCAGCCCGCACCCGGGTCAGCTTCTCTTTCTTGGAGCCCTCTGCCGGCCGGATGACCTCACGCACTGCGGGCACATCAGACTTCACCAGCTTGACATAAGCATTGCGGGCGTTGTCGGGGTCAGCAAACAAGCCAACATTCACAAACACCGGCCCCAAAGCCTTGCCTGCGGCTGATGCCCGTGCTGAGGGTTTGCTGGCCACTGTTTTTGCCTTGTCCGCAAAACTTGCCACCGGGGCCCGATAAACAAACCCCGGTGCCAAGGGTGCTGAACTTGGCCCAGGCACGGGCTCAGACACGGGTTGCTGCGGCATGCTGGCTACCTCGGCCGGTGCCGAAACCGCCGGTAGCGCGGGTGCCTCTACCATGAGCCCCAGAACCGCGACCTGTGGCACCGGTGTGGGGACTATGGGCAAGCCGGTGTACAACCATGCCGCTAATGCCCAAACAAGCACGTTGCCCAAGCCCAGCCAGACTGCCCGCCTTTTCTGGCTTGACTGCTGCAGCAGTCGCACACAGGCCTCATCCAGCGTGGCGGTAGCGGCCAGCGCCTGGGCAATACGCCGCTGGCACTGGCCAAAAAACAAGGCATTGCCCCAGGCACCCGGCACCACGACGCACAGCACCGCACAGCTCAGCCACAGCCCCCACTCCACACTCTGCGGCAGTTCGAATACGGCGCGCCCCAAACCCAGCACCAATGCGGGCAGCAGCAGCAAGGCAAGCACGTAGCCCAGGGCCGCCAGCCACAATTGGCGAAACAGCAGCCAGTTCAGGGTCAGCAAGGCCGCAGCCCAGTTCCACGACATACCGGTGCGGCCAGACTGTTCAAAGCGGCTGAACCTGGGTAAATAGTACGCAGCCTGCAATGGCCCGATGGCTCCGCCGTAGAGCCTCTCGACCTGCCGCCCGGGCGAGTGGTCAATTTTCAGTGTTTGGGGTACAAGCGGTGTAGCCATACCCCATTTTCGCATGACGCGACCAATTGCAGCAGCTATCATCCATCGCAGGAGACACCCACATGAACACCACCACCCCACCCCTGGTTTTGAACACCCGTGACGCACGCGGTCTGGTCACCCTGACATTGAACCGGCCCGATGCGTTTAACGCCCTGTCTGAGGCCCTGATGGCTACCCTGCAGCTTGAGCTTGACGACCTGGCACAAGATGCCACTGTGCGCGCCGTGGTTATAGCCGCCACCGGCAAGGTTTTTTGCGCCGGCCACGACTTGCGCGAAATGCGCGCCACACCATCACACGACTATTACCAGGCGCTGTTCAAGCAATGCGCCAAACTGATGATGAGTGTGCAGAAGTTGCCGGTGCCGGTGATTGCCCGGGTGCATGGCATCGCCACCGCAGCGGGTTGCCAACTGGTCGCCATGTGCGATCTGGCGGTGGCCGCCAGCAATGCCAGATTTGCTGTCAGTGGTATCAACCTGGGCCTTTTTTGCGGCACGCCCGGTGTCGCGCTGTCACGCAACCTGGGGCGTAAAGCGGCCTTTGAGATGCTGGTTACCGGTGAGTTTATCGACGCTCAGCAAGCACTGACACAGGGCCTGGTAAACCGCGTGGCCGCACCCGAGCAGTTGGATGCCGAGCTTGAGCGCCTGGTAGCCAGCATCCTGGCCAAACCCCGCGTGGCCGTCACGCTGGGCAAGAGCCTGTTTTATCGCCAGCTCGAGAACGGCATCGAGGCAGCGTATGCAGATGCCGCCCAGACCATGGCCTGCAACATGATGGACGATAGCGCCCTGGAAGGGGTGCAGGCCTTTATTGACAAGCGCAAGCCCGACTGGGCACAGCCGCAGTGATGCCCCGGCATCTGGCCGAGCCGTGCAGCCTTGCTTCGGTGCAAGTTTCTCTTTGCCATTCTCAGTGGTTTAAGGGCTGGTCCACGAATATGCACATTTGGCCCGCCAGCTTTGGGCGCGCTGCGTTGTTGCAAATCGCTTGACCGGGGTTGCCGCCCACCAGCTCGCTCGAGGTTTCGTGCCTCCAGATGGACCAGCGCGGCACATCCACTAGCGCGCGACTGACTTGGGGCATGTGGACCCGTCCTGGTCAGAAGCATTAGCGATGTGGTCATCCATCTTTCCCGGAAGCTACCTCGATAATCGCAACCCA
>JAIFMA010000244.1 GCA_020048795.1 Rhodoferax sp. | reverse complement strand
TGGCGTGACAGGCTGCGACGATGCCAATTGATCTCGGCGCTGCCCCTAACAGGTTAGTTATGCATCAAAAAATCCTTGTCCTTGACTTTGGCTCCCAGGTCACCCAGTTGATTGCCCGACGCATCCGCGAGGCGCATGTGTTTTGCGAAGTACATCCCAGTGATGTGAGCGATGAGTGGATTCGTGCTTACGCTGGCGACGGTAGTTTGCGCGGCATCATTCTGTCAGGCAGTCATGCCAGTGTTTATGAAGAAAGCACTGACAAAGCCCCACCAGCGGTGTTTGAGTTGGGTCTTCCTGTGCTGGGCATCTGTTATGGCATGCAAACCATGGCACACCAGCTTGGCGGTCTGGTCACCAGCGGCCACCAGCGTGAATTTGGGCCTGCCGATGTGCGCGCGCATGGGCACACTACCTTGCTCAACGGCATTCAGGACTACGCCACCCCGATGGGTCATGGCATGCTCAAGGTCTGGATGAGCCATGGTGACAAGGTGACTGAGTTGCCACCCGGTTTCAAACTGATGGCGAGCACCGACAGTTGCCCGATTGCCGGCATGGCCGACGAGGAACGGCGCTTTTACGGTGTGCAGTTTCACCCGGAAGTGACGCATACCAAGCGTGGCGCAGCGATTCTGGAACGCTTTGTACTGGATGTCTGCGCCACACGTGCCGACTGGATCATGGGCGACTACATCAGCGAAGCGGTGGAAAAAATCCGCGCTCAGGTGGGCCGCGACGAAGTGATTCTGGGCCTGTCTGGTGGCGTGGATTCCTCGGTGGCCGCTGCCCTCATCCATCGTGCCATTGGCAATCAGCTGACCTGCGTGTTTGTCGATCACGGCCTGTTGCGCCTGAATGAGGGCGACATGGTGATGGACATGTTTGTGGGCAAGTTGCATGCCAAGGTGATTCGCGTCGATGCGGCAGACCAGTTCCTCGGGCATCTGGCGGGTGTCAGTGACCCGGAAGCCAAGCGCAAGATCATCGGGCGTGAATTCGTCGAGGTATTTAAGGCTCAAGCGCTTGCCCTGACTGCGCAGAATGCTTCAAAAAACGGAGCAAAATGGCTGGCGCAAGGCACCATCTACCCAGACGTGATCGAGTCTGGTGGCGCCAAAAACAAGAAGGCGGTGATGATCAAGAGTCACCACAATGTTGGTGGCCTGCCAGAGCAATTGGGCCTGAAACTGCTGGAACCCTTGCGCGAGTTGTTCAAGGACGAGGTGCGCGAACTTGGCGTGGCACTTGGACTGCCTGACCACATGGTCTATCGCCATCCGTTTCCCGGCCCGGGACTGGGGGTTCGAATTCTGGGCGAAGTCAAAAAGGAATACGCCGACTTGTTGCGACATGCCGATGCGATCTTCATTGAAGAACTGCACAATTTTGCCGATGAAGCGACAGGTAAAAGTTGGTATGACCTGACCAGCCAGGCCTTTACCGTGTTTTTACCGGTCAAGAGTGTGGGGGTGATGGGCGACGGCCGCACTTACGACTACGTGGTGGCGCTGCGGGCAGTCCAAACCAGTGACTTCATGACCGCTGACTGGGCAGAACTTCCCTATGCGCTGCTCAAAAAGGTGTCAAGCCGCATCATCAATGAAGTCCGCGGCATCAACCGCGTCACCTACGACGTTAGCAGTAAGCCACCAGCAACCATTGAGTGGGAGTAGCCCAAAGTCACGTCATTTACTCTGGCTGGCGGTCAGTCGGCCTTTTAGCACATAGGTTTTGGTCGGACCTTTTCCCTTGAGTTCGATCAACCCCCGGTCTTCCAGCAGGAACTGGTTGCGCAACTTGAAGTAGATCGGCTCGCTCACACTGATCGCGTTGGGTTCTCCCTGCGACTCGATGCGCTGGGCGGTGTTGACAGAATCTCCCCACAGGTCATAACACAGCCTGGAACTTCCGATCACACCAGCCACCACCGGGCCGGTGTGGATGCCAACCCGCACGGCCAGATCAAAGCCTGAGCTCTTGGAAACCTGTTTGCAAACCTGAACGATCTCCAGGGCGAAGTCGGCCATTCTCTCGACCTGACGATCAACCTGGACAGGCGCGCCGGAAATGGCCATGTACGCATCACCAATGGTCTTGATTTTTTCCACACCATGCCGGTGCGCCAACTGGTCAAATTTTCCGAAAATTTCTTCGAGTAAATCAAGCAACTGGGACGGCAGCAGGCGGCTCGACAACTGCGTGAAGCCAACCACGTCAGCAAAAAGAATGGTGACCTCGCCGTGCAAGGCGACCGAGCGACGTCCTTCCTTGAGCGACGCTGCAACGGATTCAGGAAACACGTTGTAAAGCAGTTCGTCAGCACGCTCGCGCTGGCGCTCAATGCCCTTGCGGTAAGAAAACTCGCGCAAGGCGGCATCAAAGGTAAATTTTTCGATCACGATGCCAATCAGGCAGGTGGCCACAATATTGCTGGTCCAAAAAAGGCCCGTATTGGGAAAATGAAACATCAGCCAACCAATCAAGGCAGCCCCCGAGACGACGAACAGGGATGAGTTAAACCGCCCAGGCAAGGGACATGCCGCAGAGACACCCAATGCCCCTATGGTGAAGGTTGACATGTCGCCGGCAATCCCCGCCAACACGGCGCATGCCCAGCAGCACAGGAACATTCCAGAAATCAGGAAATAGCGAAGTCGCACCAGCTCAGGTGCCCATCGTTCAATGGCAAAACGGTAGGTCAGTAAAAAGGTCAGTGCGGCCAGACGCCAGGTAATGATGGCATCCACACCGTCAGCCAGCCATCGGGTTCGATACAAATCGGACAGCAGCAGTACACCTTCGATAATGAACAAGGTGTTGGTGACGATATCAGCGCGCCGCAGCGCCGAGCCAATCAATTCTCGCCGGAATTCCTCCGCCCATACAGCGGGAAATTCTGCACCTGGTTTTGGCAGTTGATTGGAGACGCTGGGCATCGTGCAACCGGGTAGGTTAAGTCGCTGACAGTATATGAGACCCTGAGTGTTGCCGGTGGTTTCATGTGATCCAGGCAATGGGGTGGATCAAGTGGATTTATGATTCATGGATGTATTTTTCACCACCATTGACTGGCCGAATGGGTGTTGTGTTGGCGGTGGGTTGACGATTCAAAAGGAGGCGATGGATGCGCGGTTGGTTGACATTGACAGGCCTGTTGATTGTTTTGGGCGTGGTCGGCCTGTTGGTGCGCAAGCAGACAAGCGCCGTGCGGATGCCCGTGCCCGTTGAGCAAGTCCCTGCTGAAACGGCAACCGGGATGAACACGCCAACATCGGGTAGTGTGCCCCAGTCAAGCCAACAGATGCAGCAGCACTACAAGCAGGCCATCGAAGGTGCCATGCAGGCACGGCCCATGCCTGACGACAAGTGACTCAGTCTGATGCCGGGTTAGACGCGCATTGGATGCGGGTGGCCCTAGCCGAAGCAAAAGCTGCCGAAACAGCTGGCGAGGTACCGGTCGGTGCGGTGGTCGTTTGCCAGGGCAGGGCCGTTGCCACCGGACGCAATGCACCCATTTCCACGTCTGACCCGACGGCGCACGCTGAAATGTTGGCTTTGCGGGCGGCTGCACAGCAGTTGGGTAACTATCGGCTGGAGGATTGCGAGCTGTTTGTCACCCTGGAGCCCTGCAACATGTGTGCCGGTGCCATCCTGCATGCGCGTCTCAAGCGGGTAGTTTTTGGTGCGGCCGACCTCAAAACTGGTGCCGCCGGGTCGGTGACCAATTTATTTGCCATCGCTCAACTGAACCACCAGACGCAGATTCAAGGGGGCGTGCTGTCAGCGTCTTGTACTGAGCTATTGCAGCGCTTTTTCAGGCACCAGCGCAGCAGTAAGCGGTTGGAGAAAATTGAGTCGGGCAGGGCGCTTCGGGACGATGCCTTGCGGACACCCGCGCAGTGCTTTCATAATGTGCCAGATTTGTCGGTGCCATCCCGATATGTGGGCGACTTGCCGAGCCTGAACGGACTGCGGCTGCATTACCTGGACACCGGTCCGGTTGAAGCCAGCAGCGCCTGCCTTTACCTGCATGGACCACGAGACTGGTGTTGTGTGTGGCAGGATCAGCTGACGTTGAGTGCCCAAGCAGGTATTCGCGCCATCTGCCCCGACCTGATCGGCTTTGGAAAAAGTGACAAACCCAAAAAGATGTCTTTTCACCAGCTTCAATGGCATGCCCAGGTGACCTTGGAGTTGGTGGCACGGCTTCAACTTGATGATGTCACTTTGATCCTCCCGGAAAGCATGAGCCAATTGGCGCAGCTGATACAGTCAAGTTCGCTTCAATGCAGCATCACAACGCGTTACAGTCAGCCTCAATCGGTGCCACTTGCGACGCTGTTGGCACCTTTTCCCGACTCGGGTCATCAGGCGGCATGGCGTGCTTTCGATGCGATGAAGCTGTAGTATCACGCCAGGGCAGCGCCAGGAATCCAGTTCATGACAAAACACATTTATATTTATTCACCTTCTGGCGCGGTACGTGACAAAGCGGCTTTTAAACGCGGCATTGCAAGACTGAAGGCTTTGGGACACGAGGTTGAGGTGGATCAGGCGGCTCTTGCCAGTTTTCAGCGTTTTGCCGGCGATGACGAAACCCGCCTGGCGGCCATTCATCGGGCTGCTGCCAGCGGAGCCGATGTGGCGTTGATCTCAAGGGGTGGCTATGGGATTACCCGACTGCTGCCCCGCATCCGTTACAAAAAAGTTGCCAAAGCCATTGGCAGGGGCACCCGATTTGTCGGCATCAGCGACTTCACGGCGTTTCAAAATGCGCTACTGGCAAAAACCGGCACCATCAGTTGGGCCGGACCGGCCCTGTGCGAAGGTTTTGGCGTGGGCGCTGAACCCGGGGCCGTACCCGACGAGATCATGGAGGCCTGTTTCGACGATATGTTGAGCGGGCAGGGTGAAGGTGTCGGCTGGAGGCAAACCAAGAGGGCAGGTGCCCAAGAGATCAGGGGCGATGGCAGTTTTTCGATTCAAGATGGGGTGCTTTGGGGTGGCAATTTGACAGTTTTGACGAGCTTGTTGGGAACGCCTTATTTTCCAAAGGTCAAAAGCGGCATTTTGTTTCTGGAAGATGTGTCCGAACATCCCTACCGGATCGAGCGCATGTTGACACAACTTTTGCACGCCGGCGTGTTGGGTCGGCAAAAAGCCGTTCTGCTGGGTCAGTTTACGGACTACAAACTCTCCGAGCATGACCGGGGTTATGAGCTTCAAACGGTGACCGACTGGCTAAGAGTGAATCTGCAGACACCGGTGTTGACCAATTTGCCTTATGGGCACGTTGCCACCAAGGTTTTGCTGCCCGTTGGTGCCAAAACTGATCTGAATGGGCAAGGTCGAGATGCTCTTTTGAGCTGGGGCCATGTGTAATTACACAATGTCTGCCTATTTCGTGCTTATTTTGAGGCCGGGTTGACCTAAACTCGACACTTCTTTATTAAGGTTTTTGTTGAATGGGCGTTCAATCCACCGTTGTCTTTGCTGACCTGTTTGGTAGCACAGGGGTATTTGAGGCCCTGGGCAATGCCCGGGCGACCGAGGCTGTCACGCGGATTACAGCCTGGGTGGCGCAGAAGTTCCATTCCCATGGTGGACGAGTTGTCAAATTCCTGGGTGATGGTGTGCTTGCCACGTTTGAAGAAAACTCAACCGCTTTGGCTGCTGTGGTTGACATGCAACGCGCCTACCAGGTGTTGCTGAGCCATACGGCACCGAAGTCTTACATGCCCTTACGAATCGGGGTGGCCCGTGGCGATGTCGAGGTGGTCGATGACGATTGTTATGGCGATGCCGTCAACATTGCGGCACGTTTGAGTGAATTGACCGGTCCGCATCAGATCTGGGCGAATAGTGCGGCCATCATGGATGGTCATGTTGCGGCGGATATCCAGATTCGTCCTCTGGGTCCGATTCACATCCGTGGACGGTCCGAGCCTTGTACGGTTTGCCAGATTGAATGGCAGGAAGATGTCAATGCCGATTTGTTCACGATTGCGGCACCGCCAAATTCCATGTTCGACGATGCCATGGCGGACTCGCTGGGTGGACAGATTGAACTCACATGGTTGGACAGCCACAAGACATTCAAATCATTTGAAATGCCGATCTACATCGGACGCACACGTCAAGTCGAATTTCTGGTAAATGATGCCCGGGTGTCGCGTACCCATGCGCGGGTGGATTGGCGCAATGGCTGCGTGGTGCTGGTCGATGTCAGCTCGTACGGCAGTTGGGTCCGGTTTTCTGGCGGCGGTGCTGATTTGCTGCTGCGTCGCGAAGAATGTGTGCTGCATGGTCGCGGTGAAATCTCTCTGGGCACACCGTTCGGCGATCTCAGTGCCCCCGTCATCACTTTTTCAGTGTTATAGGGCGGTTCAATCATTGTTCGAGATGAATCAGTCCATCCTACTTAACATAATATACATCGTATAAAGTCAAAGATCGATCCATTACCAAGTTCCTTTGCCGTGCAGGCCCCGGATGAATGCCTGGATCGTCTGCAACGATTCGTCCCGATGGCCGCTTTGGGCGAAGTCAATGGCCGACAATCCCTGAATGTTTTTTAACAGTGGGTCTGCGCCAGCTTCGAGCAACAGTTTGACCGCTGATGGCGTACCGTAGTGCGCCGCCATCATCAAGGGGGTCGTGCCGTTGGGTGACGCTGCATCGATGTATGCATTTTCCTCAAGCAGCAGACGCATGACCGACAAATGCCCATGGGTGGCGGCGTAATGCAGCGGTGCCCAACCCGGTTTGTTGACATCAGCATTTTTTTGGATCAGCAGGCGGCACATTTCAAGGTCACCCGCCAAAGATGCCAGCATCAGCGGGCTTTCGTCAGCTTGGTTGCGGAGCTCAGCTTTTGTCCCAGGCCAGTCAATCAGCAATCGGGCTACTTTCGGGGACGGCTCACTGATCGCCAGCATCAACCCATACTGACCCGCCGGATTGACGGTATTGGGGTCAAAACCACGCTGCAGCAAAACCCTTACAGCACTTGCATGGTCTTGCTTGATGGCGCTGAAAAAGTCATCATAGGCACCACAATAAGCCTTAGAAAATCCAATTAAAACAATTAGATAAAGAACATATTTAATGTGATATCTGAAATTCGAAACACGCCCGTTCAGCACCCTTGAACCTCCTTGAACAGCTCATCAAAATTGTCACGGGTGATCCGTGCCATCTGATCGACCGATACTTGCCGAAGCTGTGCCAACTGGGCTGCAACCAGCGGCACCAACGAGGGATTGTTGGTTTTTCCCCGATGTGGTACGGGTGCCAGATAAGGGCTGTCGGTTTCGATCAGGAGCCGATCCAGCGGCACCCAACTCGCCACGTCCCGAATGGCTTGTGCGCTCTTGAAAGTCAGGATGCCGGAAAAAGAAATGTAAAAACCCAGATCCAGCGCCTCGCGAGCGGTTTGTTGATCTTCGGTAAAACAATGAAACACCCCGCCGACACTGCCAGCCGAGCCGTTTTCACCCTCGTCGCGCAAAATGGCCAGCGTGTCTTGCGATGCACTTCGCGTATGGATCACCAGCGGTTTGCACAATTCACGGGCGGCACGGATGTGGGTGCGAAATCGCTCACGTTGCCACTGCATGTCGGCCACACTGCGACCGTTCAGCCGGTAGTAATCGAGCCCGGTTTCCCCGATAGCAACAACCCGCGGCAAACTGCCCAGCATGACCAAATCTGCCAGATCTGGCTCCCTGACACCCTCGTTGTCGGGGTGCACACCGGCTGTAGCCCACAAATGGCGATGGCTTAATGCCAACTGGTGGACTGCCGCAAACTCCTCCAGCGTGGTGCTGATGCAAAGCGCACGATCCACCTGGGCGTTTTCCATCGCCTGCAAAATGGCTGGCAGCTGACTGACCAATTCAGGAAAATTCAGATGACAGTGGGAATCTGTGAACATGCAAGTCGCTCAGATGGTTTGCGTGGAACGGTCGGTGGCCACGTAGCCATTCAGCAGATCTTCGATCTTGGTCTTCAGCGCCGTTGATTTTTCGTCGTCAGGAAAACGCACGCCCACGCCCTGGGTTCGACCGCCAGTGGCACGCGCTGGTGTCACCCAGGCTACTTTGGCGGCAACCGGATAACGTTGTGGATCATCCGGCAGTGAAATCAGCACATACACGGCATCACCCAATTGGTATTCGCGGTCAGTCGGAATAAAGATGCCACCATTCATCAATATCGGCATGTAGGCCGCGGCCAGGGCTGACAAATCCTTGATGGCCAACTGAATCACACTGGGGCGTGGAACCCTTTGGCCGCTGTTCGGGGGTGTTTTCATGTCTTGGAGTTTAGAGTCAATTGCGCCTGACTGATGAGAGATTCGAGCATCAGTCCGGCGTTAAACGGATGCTCTACGGTACGCCGGGTCTCGCTCAGGGACTTGGCCCAGCCCGTCAGACTGCGCCAGGAACCTGGCGTGGGCAGGTCTGCTGCGTCAAAAAATCTGGGTGACGCCCCGGCTTTCATGGACAACAGGTCATGGCAGATTTTGTGCAGCGCGTCCACCACCTGTGCCGCTGTCCAATCCTTGAAGGCGCCCAGATCACCGCGCTGAACCAAGCGGGGCAGCAACTTCCAGCTGTCGCCCAGGGTGGCAAATAACAACGCATCCTGTGCCCGCCCGCCCGCCGCACGCAAGGCCACTGCGGCCACGGCGGCCGGCACACCTTGCAACACCAGCCAGTTCAGGGCCTGGGCCGGATCGGGCCAGGTCATGGTGTGGCCCAGGCACCGGCTGCGGATGGTTGGCAGCAACTGATGCGCGGCATCGGTGGCCAGCACAAATTTGACATCGCCGGCGGGCTCCTCCAGAGTTTTCAACAAGGCATTGGCAGTGAACACATTCATGCATTCGGCCGGAAACACCAGTACCACCTTGCCACGCCCCCGGGCACTGGTGCGCTGTGCGAATTCAACCGTGTCACGCATCGCCTCAACGCGAATTTCCTTGCTGGGTTTGCGCTTCTTGGCATCAATTTCATCTTGCGCCTTTTCACTCAGAGGCCAGCCCAGGTCGAGCTGCACGGCTTCAGGCATCAGCACCGACAAGTCGGCGTGGGCCCGCACAGCCACTGCGTGGCAACTGGCACATTGTCCGCAAGCACCCTGCCCGGTGGGCTGGTCACACAACCAGGCGCGTGCCAGCGCCAGCGACAGGTCGTACTGACCCAGTCCGGAGGGTCCGGCCAACAGCCAGGCATGACCACGCTGGGCCAGCAGGGTCTGTGTTTGGGCCGCTATCCACGGTGCCACGCCAGGCCGTGCACCACTGAGGTTCTGACTCATGCCAGCCAGCCCCGCTGCCGCACCACATTGAGCACGGCTTGCCAGACCGTTTCACGCGACTGTTCAGCCGCGATGCGGGCAAAACGTTGCGGATGGGCCAGCAGGCGCTGCAAATAGCCGTCACTGACCCGGCTAAAAAAATCCACCGGTTGTGACTCAAACTTGTCGGGCAAGCGCGCCCCAGCCAGCCGCTGGGCCGCCACCCGGGGGTCAAGTGCGAACCAGATTGTCAATTCAGGTTGTCGGATCAAATCACCGTCCAGCCCTTTTACAGTCTGCACTAGCTGCTCCAAATAGTGTAGTGTTTTCAGATCAAAACCACGTCCCATTCCCTGATAGGCAAAAGTGGCATCGGTAAACCGGTCGCACAGCACCACCTCACCGCGCGCCAATGCTGGCTCGATGAGTTGTTGCAAATGGTCACGTCGGGCGGCAAACACCAACAGGGCTTCGGTCATCGGGTCCATGGCCGCTTGTAAAACCAGCTCGCGCAACTGTTCTGCCAGCGCTGTACCGCCGGGCTCACGCGTGCGTGTCACCACCCTGCCCTGCGCCTCAAAGGCTTGCGCCAGTGCCGCCATGTGGGTCGACTTGCCGGCGCCGTCGATGCCCTCGAAACTGATGAAAAGACCGGGTTGTGTCATAGCTGGACCTGAAAACTCATTGCCCGCGCTGAAATTTGTTGACAGCACGGTTGTGTGACTCAAGATTTTCACTGAACTCGCTGCTGCCATCACCGCGCGCCACAAAATACAGCGCCCGGCTTTGCGCGGGTTGGGCCGCGGCTAGCAGAGCGGCCTTGCCGGGCATGGCAATGGGCGTGGGTGGCAGACCCCCCCGGGTGTAGGTGTTCCAGGGCGTGTCGGTCAGTAAATCACGTTTGCGCAGATTACCGTCAAACTGCTGACCCATGCCATAAATCACCGTTGGATCAGTTTGCAGCGGCATCCCGAGGCGCAAACGGTTGGTAAAAACCGAGGCGATCATGGGGCGGTCGCGGGCCAGGCCGGTTTCCTTTTCAACAATGCTTGCCAGCGTCAGCAATTGCTCTGGGGTCTTGAGTGGGGTGTCGGACTGGCGTGCCTGCCAGGCGACTTGCAGATGTGCATCCATCGCCCGCAGCGCACGCTTGAGCAGTGCCAGATCACTGCTTCCTTTGGCATAAGTATAGGTATCCGGGTAAAAACGTCCTTCTGCCGGCAGTCCGGGGCGATCCAGATTATTCATGATCAAATCAGGCTCCAGTCCATATGTATCAGGCGTTAGCTGCTCTGCTTTACGTAGCGCCGCACGGACCTGTTTGAAGGTCCAGCCCTCCACCAGTGTCACCGCGCGCATCGCCGCATCACCCCGCACCAGCCTGGCCAGCAGGGTCGCGGGTGTCAATTCGCCCTCAAACTCATAACTGCCGGCCTTGATCAGCCGATCTTGCCCGGACAAACGAAACCACCAGTACAAGGCCAGCGCCGATGTGTTCACCCCCGCGTCAACCGCAGCTTGTGCCACGGCACGCGGCGAGGTGCCCGGTTCAATGGACAGATCGACCACCTCAGTGGTGAGTGTCAGGGCGTGGTTGACCCACCAGCCACCCAGCGCAGCAGTCAGCAATACCAAGCCCAGCAAAAAACCGATCAGACGACGCACCAACCTTTAACCTTCCTGGAAAATCAGGGGGCATCATAATGCGCGCCATGCAAATCTCAACTCAATTTCTTGATGGCGTGGCCCCGCTGGCATCTTACGGGCTGATTCGTGTGCAAGGTGACGATGCCGCCCGTTTTCTGCACGGCCAGTTAACGCAGGACTTTGTGCTGCTGAGCTTATGCGAAGCCCGTTTGGCAGGTTTTTGTAGTGCCCGAGGACGGCTGCAAGCCAGTTTCATGGGTTTTAAACGTAGCCCGGCCGACATCCTGCTGATCTGCCATCGCGACGTTCTGCAGACCACACTCAAGCGCTTGTCCATGTTTGTGATGCGTGCCAAAGTCAAGCTGAGCGATGCCAGTGCCGAATTTGCGATGTTTGGACTGGCCGGCCCGACACTTCAGAATGCTATTGAATCAAGAGCTATCAGCGCAGTCACACCATGGGCAAAAGCCGATTTTGATACCACATCCTTGATACATCTTTATCCATCCGATGGGGTAGCTCGGGCTCTCTGGATCGCGCCAGTTGGCCAGGCCGCGCCGACGGGTGTCGGTCTGCCTGTGGCCTTGTGGGACTGGAGCGAGGTGCGCAGCGGCATTGCCATCATCAGCCCTCCCATTGCTGATGCCTTTGTGCCACAGATGCTGAACTATGAATCGGTGGGCGGGGTGAACTTCAAAAAAGGTTGTTACCCGGGACAAGAGGTGGTGGCGCGCAGCCAGTTTCGCGGCACGCTCAAGCGCCGCGCCTATCTGGCCCACTGTGACAGCCCGATGGCCGCTGGCGATGAAGTGTTTGCCAAGGGTGACGATGGGCAGCCCTGTGGCACCGTAGCGCAAGCCGCGGCATCACCCACAGGGGGCTTTGATGCCATCGTGTCGATGCAGATCAGTGCCTTCGAGGCCGGTGATGTGCACCTTGGGCGTGTTGACGGGCCAAGCTTGACACTGTCACCACCGCCCTACCCTTTGCTGGCGGATATTTGACCTGCCAGCTGCTGACTGCCGCTAAACACATTGCAATAACTGACTGCGAGTCCTTCATGAAAAAAATGCTTGCCTTGCTCGCCCTGTGCTCAACCATCGCCAGCGTCAGTGCTGAAACCGTCGGCGATGTCAGCACCACCTTCAAGCTGCTCAGCCCCAACGACAAGGTGGTGGTTGATGTTTTTGACGATCCTGAGGTCGAGGGCGTTGCGTGCTACTTGTCGCACGCCAAAACCGGTGGGTACAAGGGGGCCTTGGGGCTGGCCGAAGACACCTCGGACGCTTCGGTGGCGTGCCGCCAGGTCGGACCCATCGCGTTCAAAGGCAAGATCGACAAGCAGGACGAAGTATTTAACGCCCGTTCGTCATTTTTGTTCAAACATGTGCGGGTGGTGCGGATGGTCGATGTGAAACGCAACACGCTGGTTTATCTGGTGTACTCTGACAAGATCATTGACGGCAGCCCGAAAAACAGCGTCACCGCGGTACCGGTGCCCGCCGCCCAGCCGATCCCGCTGAAGTAACCGTCACCCCAGGCTGCAAGCATTAGCCCTGGGTACGCTGGCGCAGCGCCTCGTACAGGCAGACCCCGCTGGCCACTGACACGTTCAGGCTTTCAACCGCACCGCGCATCGGAATGCTGACCAG
>JAIFMA010000034.1 GCA_020048795.1 Rhodoferax sp. | reverse complement strand
GCGTCAAATCCTTGTCGCAGCGCATCACCATCTCGCCAATCATGCCGGCCAGGCCCATGCGCTGACCGTCTTCGGGGCTGTAAATGCGCGCGACACCGTAAGCTTGTAATTCAGCAATCTCACTGGGCACAATCACCCCGCCGCCGCCGCCAAACACCTGGATGTGGGCGCCGCCTCGGCTTTTCAGCAGATCAACCATGTATTTGAAATACTCGACATGGCCGCCTTGGTAGGAGCTGATGGCAATGCCCTGCGCGTCTTCCTGCAGAGCGGCAGAGACGACTTCTTCGACGCTGCGGTTATGGCCTAAGTGGATCACCTCGGTGCCCATGCCCTGCAAAATGCGGCGCATGATGTTGATGGCGGCGTCGTGGCCGTCAAACAGGCTGGCAGCGGTGACAAAACGCACTTTGTGGCTTGGGCGGTAGTTGGCCAGCGTATTGAAATCGGTAGATAAATCGGTCATGGTGGTGTCTCAGTTCACAGCGAATTGGATTTTTGGCAGAGCCCGTGATGACACTGGGTCTGGCTGACTTGACGTTGACGTAAACGTCAACAAGGACAGGATGTTAGCGGTTTTTTTGTCGGTCAGCCGGCTTTCACGGTACATTTCACTTTTGCTGCATCCGCCTTGACACTCATGAAACCCATTCAACTTTTTGACACCGCGTCTTCAACTTACACCTATGTTTTATTTGATCCGTTCAGCCTGGATGCCGTGATCATCGACCCGGTCGACACCCAGATCACGCGTGATCTGGCAGTGCTGCGTGAAAAGGGTTTGCGGCTGGTCTGGGCACTGGAAACCCATGCCCATGCCGACCACATCACCAGCGCCGGGCAACTGGCCGAACTGGCTGGTGCCAAAACCACCGCCCCAGCAGAAAGTGGTATCAGCACCGCCTCGGTGTTGCTCAAGGATGGTGACACGCTGGATTTTGGTGGCGAGACGATTCGTGCCCTGCTAACCCCGGGCCACACCGCTGGCAGCATGTGTTTTGTTTGGCGTGACCATGTGTTCACCGGCGACACGCTGCTGATCAACGGCTGCGGCCGCACCGACTTCCAGTCGGGCAGTGCTGCCGAGCTGTACCACAGCCTGACCGAGGTGCTGTTCAAGCTGCCTGATGCCACCAAGGTCTGGCCAGGGCACGACTATCAGGGCAAGAGCTGCTCCAGCATTGGCCGCGAAAAAACCAGCAATGCGCGGGTGGCAGGCAAAACCCAGGCCGAATTCATCGCCATCATGGAGGCCCTGCACCTGCCGCCCCCCAAACGCATGGACGAGGCGGTACCAGCCAACCTGCACCTGGGGCTGCGCCACGATGCTCCGGTGCCGCATGCGCTGGTGCAGCGCGATGCCGACGGCTACGCCGGTGATATTTCGGTCACCCTGGCGCATCAGTGGTGGCAGGCCGGTGAGGCAGTGCTGGTGGATGTGCGCACCGATGCCGAGCGCGCCTGGGTAGGCTTGGTACCCGATGCCGTGGGCATCGCCTGGAAGCAGTGGCCCGGCATGAGCGCCAACAACCAGTTCGATCAGGCACTGCTGGCCGCCGTGCCGGCCGGCAAAAAAGTGGTTTTGTTATGCCGCAGCGGCGTGCGCTCGATTGCGGCGGCCAAGCGTGCCACCGAACTGGGCCTGCTGGCCTACAACATTCTGGAAGGTTTTGAAGGCGACCCCAACGACCATGGCCAGCGCGGCCAGCGTGGCGGTTGGCGCTTTAACGGCTTGCCGTGGCGCCAGAGCTGAGCGGTGCCATGAATTTTTTGGCGATCGATATCGGCAACACCCGCCTGAAATGGGCGTTACACACGGCACCGCGGCGTGACGCACCGGTGCTGGCGCAGGGTGTCGAATTTCTGGAAAACATCGACAAGCTGGCCGAGGGCGAATGGGCCAAACTGCCGGCACCCAACCGCATGCTGGGCTGCGTGGTGGCGGGCGATGCCATCAAGCGCCGGGTTGAAGACCAGATGGAGCTGTGGGACGTGTCGGCCCACTGGGTGGTGGCCAGCGCCGCCGAGGCCGGTTTGAGCAACGGCTACGACCATCCGGCACGCCTCGGTGCCGACCGCTGGGTGGCCATGATCGGGGCCTGGCATCGCGGTCTGGCGCAAGGCACGGCGCGCCCAATGGTGGTGGTGATGGTGGGCACCGCCGTCACGGTGGATGCCATTGATACCCATGGCCGTTTTTTGGGTGGGCTGATTTTGCCCGGACACGGCATCATGCTGCGCGCCCTTGAATCAGGCACGGCCGGCTTGCGCGTGCCCACCGGCAATGTCTGCCCGTTTCCCACCAACACCAGCGACGCGCTGACCAGCGGCGGCACCTATGCCATTGCCGGCGCGGTGGAACGTATGGTGCAACATGTGCGCCAGCATTGCGGGGCCGAGCCGCGCTGCATGATGACGGGCGGTGCCGGCTGGAAGATGGCGCCCAGTATGGCACTGAGCTTTGAGCTGGTGGACAACCTGGTATTTGACGGCCTGCTGGAGATGGCGGCCCGCCGTTTTGTGTAACAAATTGGCCTGCAGCGCTTATTCAGCCTGCGTAAGCAGCTTTTATTTTGGTAGCAAAAAAGCTTCCGCCAAACGCACCCAATAAGTCGCGCCCAGCGGCAGCAGGGCATCGTTGAAGTCATAGCTGGGGTTGTGCAGCATGCAGGGCCCAGCGCCATGGCCCATCGCACGGTGCGTGCCATCGCCATTGGCTATGAAGGCATAACAACCCGGTTTGGCCAGCAGCATGTAAGAGAAATCCTCCGCGCCCATGGTGGGCTCTTGCACCTGCACTTTGTCAGCACCCACGATATCGGTCATGACCTGGCGGCAAAACTCGGCCTCGGCGGCGCTGTTGATGGTGGGCGGGTAATTGCGTTGAAACTCAAACTCGGCCGTCAGCCCAAATGCCGCGCAGAGGTTTTCAGTGATATGTTGCATGCGCTGCTCGATCATGCCCAGCAGGTCCAGCGAAAACGTGCGCACCGTGCCTTGCAGCTCACAGTTGTTGGGAATCACGTTGGTGGCCTCGCCGGTATGAATCATGGTGACCGAGATCACGCCGGCCTCAATCGGTTTGACGTTGCGGCTGATGATGGTCTGAAACGCCTGCACCAGCTGGCACGCCACCGGCACCGGGTCGATGGCGTTGTGCGGCATGGCGGCATGGCCACCCTTGCCGTGCAGGGTGATCTTGAACTCGTTGCTGGAAGCCATCACCGGCCCCGGGCTGGCCGCAAAAAATCCGACATCCAAGCCCGGCCAGTTGTGCAGGCCAAATACCGCGTCCATTGGAAACCGCTCAAACAAGCCGTCCTTGATCATCTCGCGGGCACCGCCGCCGCCCTCTTCGGCCGGCTGGAAGATCAGATACACCGTGCCGTCAAAGTTACGGTGCGTGCTCAGGTATTGGGCTGCGGCCAGCAGCATGGCGGTGTGCCCGTCGTGGCCGCAGGCGTGCATCTTGCCAGGCATGGTGCTGGTGTGCGCAAAGGTGTTGGCCTCTTGCATGGGCAGTGCGTCCATGTCGGCGCGCAGGCCAATGGCGCGGCTGGAGTTGCCGTTTTTGACAATGCCCACCACACCGGTGGTGCCTAGTCCGCGGTGGATGGGTATGCCCCATTCGGTGAGCTTTTGCGCCACCACATCGGCGGTGCGGACTTCTGTGAAACACAGCTCGGGGTGGGCGTGGATGTCGCGGCGCAGGGCGGCGTGGGCGGAGCTTTGCTGAGCAATGGCGTCAATGATTTTCATGGCAGTGTGGGCTAGGAGCATGTCTTTTTGGGCTTGCACGGCATTATGAGGGCATGAATCGGTGTCTGACGGCTGTGGTGCTGATTTGGGGTGGATTGGTTTGTCGTTGCCATGGCGTGGGTGCTTGGCGTTCGCACTGCCGGGCTGTAGTACAAAAAAATGAGCACCTTTTACTCTCAAAAAAAGTAGCGCCTAGCGCTTTATTGCTGTGTGCTACAGGCGAATTATGGCTATTGGCCCAATCAGGTTGAAGACACTGACACCGGTTGATTTTGCTGTCAGGCAGCGTCGTGCTCCAACTGGCTGGCCGATAGGCCGCCACCGGTTTGAAAATCTGTGCAGCAGCGCTTGCCAGCTTGATGGGCCTGCGTAAAGGCTCTTCGTACGCGTGGTGCCTGTGCTCGGTTCGGGAAGGTGGGTCAACAGACAATTTGGCTGCGGGAAACACCCAAAACCAGCCCCTGCGCTGACCAAGATCAGGGTATTTGGCAGCCAAATGCATCGGGCTCTTGCTGCCGTAAGGGTCACAGCATCCGGATCAACTCATCCTTTGGCGCATGCCTGATTTGTGTGAGGTCGGGCAAGTTTGGCATTCAGGATAATTGTCACTCATTATTTTGTAGCAAGAGAAAAGAAGGCATCAATGAAGCATTGAGGGGGTGAGTAGTTCACGAATTGACCAATAATCCATGAGTTCACATCCAAAGTACCGCAACCTCTCGCCACCGATCGCCTGGAACTGCTGGGCCGCCTGGCCGAGCCCGTGCAATACGACATGATCATCGTCGGCGGCGGAGCAACAGGGCTGGGGGTGGCGCTGGATGCTGCGGTACGGGGTTTGCGGGTGGTTCTGATCGAATCCCATGATTTTGCCAAGGGCACCTCGTCGCGATCAACCAAACTGGTGCATGGCGGTGTGCGCTACTTGGCCCAGGGAAACATCAGTCTGGTGCAGCAAGCATTGCAGGAGCGGATGCTGGTTTTGAGCAATGCGCCCCATATGGCGCAGCCACTGGCGTTTGTCATGCCTACCTACCATTGGTGGGAGGCTCCGTTTTATGGTGCAGGCTTGAAGATGTACGACTTGTTGGCGGGGCGCGCCGGGTTGGGACGCACTGAAATGTTGGGTCGACAGGAAACGCTAGGCTATTTGCCGACTTTGCGCGCCAGCGGACTCAGCGGTGGGGTCAAGTATTGGGATGGCCAATTCAATGATGCGAGATTTGCCCTGGCGCTGGCGCGCACGGCGGCCAGTCGTGGTGCACTGCTGATCAACTACTGCCGGGCGACCGATTTGCACTACGACGCAGGGCAACTTGCAGGCCTGACCTGCGAGGATCAACTGACCGGGAAAATCTACCAGATTCGCAGCCGCTGTATCGTCAATGCCACCGGGGTATGGGTCGATGAATTAAGGCAAAAGGACGGGCTCAACATCAATGGGCCCAGTGGTCGTAAGACGCCGGCCATGGTTTTCCCCAGCCAGGGTGTGCACATGGTGGTTGATCGCGAGTTTCTCGGCTCCAATGTGGCCATGATGGTGCCAAAGACGGCGGATGGCCGGGTGCTGTTCGCGGTGCCGTGGCTGGGCAAGGTCATCTTGGGCACCACGGACACTCCGCGCCCGGATCTGGACCGGGAGCCGCAAGCCTTTGACGACGAAATTGAGTTTATTTTGCGGGAGTCGGCCCGTTACCTAAAGCGCGCGCCCACGCGTGAGGATGTCAAAAGTGTCTGGGTGGGTTTGCGCCCCTTGGTCAAAAAGCCGGAAAACGAAGGCCTGAACACCAAGTCCCTGAGTCGTGAACACACCATATTGATCAGTCGCAGCGGACTGGTGACAGTGACCGGTGGCAAGTGGACCACCTACCGGGCCATGGCCGAGGATGTGCTGGAAAAATGCGAGCAGGGTCTATTGATCGCAAAGACCAGACGTGGCTTGACAGAAAAGCTGCATTTGCTGGGCACGGATGGCGGGTCTGCAGCGGTGCTGCCTATTTGCCACGCGCCGGGTTTGCATTCCTATGGCGCGGAACAGGCGTATGTCAACGCTTTGCCAGGAGCTCAGGATGAGATCGCCCCGGGCCTGACGCAGGCGATGGTCCGGTTTGGCGCACGCTACGAATACGCCATGACGGTCGAGGATGTGTTGGCGCGTCGATCAAGACTGCTGTTTCTGGATGCCAGATTGGCGGCCAAAGTGGCGGCTCAAGTGGGCGACATCCTGCGCCAGGAAACCAGAAACGACCCAGCCACTGAGGTTTTTTTGCGGCTTGCTGAACAATATCTTTTGAAATCCGTCAAAAAACTTTGACGCGTCGCTAATTTGACTGCATAATACAAGGCTTCGCTTGAGAGAGCGGAGAACTTCCGCCCAAAGCTGTCCTCATGAGTGGTTCATGTTGCCGGTAACGGGCCCAAGACTGACTGGAATAATAACTTGCGTTGTGCAAAAACATGTTCTGGTGCAAGTTGGGAAATACACAAATGATCCAAACCGAATCTCGACTAGAAGTCGCCGACAACACCGGCGCGAAGTCCGTTCTGTGCATCAAGGTGCTCGGCGGATCCAGGCGTCGCTACGCCAGCGTGGGTGACATTATCAAAGTGAGCATCAAAGAAGCTGCACCGCGTGGTCGTGTCAAAAAAGGCGATGTTTACAGTGCTGTGGTTGTACGCACTGCAAAAGGCATTCGCCGGGCTGACGGCTCGCTGGTCAAGTTTGATGGCAATGCGGCAGTGTTGCTCAATGCCAAATTGGAGCCCATTGGCACACGTATCTTTGGACCCGTGACGCGCGAATTGCGCACAGAGAAGTTCATGAAGATTGTGTCTTTGGCCCCTGAAGTTTTGTAAGGATGTCCCATGAACAAAATTCGCAAAGGCGACGATGTCATTGTGTTGACTGGTCGTGACAAAGGTAAACGTGGCAAGGTCGCTTTACGCCATGATGACTCTCGCTTGGTGGTTGAGGGTGTCAATATGGTCAAAAAACATGCCAAACCAAACCCAATGAAGGGTGAGGCGGGCGGTATTGTTGAAAAGACCATGCCCCTCCATCAGTCAAATGTTGCGATTTTCAATGCAGCAACTGGTAAGGCTGATCGTGTTGGAATCAAGATGTCTGCTGACGGCAAACGCGTTCGCGTTTACAAGTCCAGCGGCGAAGAAATCAAGGTGGCATGAACATGGCTCGTTTGCAACAAATCTACCGCGAAAAACTGGCGCCTGAATTGATGGCGAAGTTTGGCTACAAGTCACCCATGCAGGTGCCGCGCCTGACCAAAATTACTCTGAATATGGGTGTCAGTGAAGCCGTGGCTGACAAAAAAGTTATGGATCACGCGGTGGCTGATCTGACCAAGATTGCTGGGCAAAAGCCGGTGGTAACCATGTCCAAAAAGGCCATTGCAGGTTTCAAGATTCGTGAGAATCAGGCCATTGGCTGCATGGTGACATTGCGCGGTGCGCAAATGTATGAGTTCCTGGATCGGTTTGTGACTGTCGCCTTGCCCCGCGTTCGCGACTTTCGTGGTATCTCGGGTCGCTCGTTTGATGGGCGCGGCAATTACAACATTGGCGTTAAAGAGCAAATCATTTTTCCTGAAATTGAGTATGACAAGGTCGATGCCTTGCGCGGCCTCAACATCAGCATCACAACAACGGCCAAGACAGACGATGAGTGCAAGGCGCTTCTCGCTGGTTTCCGTTTCCCCTTCAAGAACTGAGGTGATCTGTGGCTAAGATGGCTTTAATCGAACGCGAGCTCAAGAGAGACAAACTGGTTGCCAAGTACGCAAAAAAACATGCGGAATTGAAGGCGATATCAACGGATGCCAAGCGCACGGACGAGGAGCGTGCAGCTGCCCGTCTGGGCTTGCAGCTGTTGCCGCGTAATGCAAATCCAACACGTCAGCGCAACCGTTGTGCGATTACCGGGCGTCCACGTGGAACTTTTGCGCATTTTGGGTTGGCTCGCGCCAAGATTCGTGAAATGGCGTTTGCTGGTGAGATTCCCGGCATCGTCAAGGCTAGCTGGTAATCGGCAGGAGACATAGATATGAGTATGAGTGACCCGATCGCCGACCTTTTGACGCGTATTCGCAATGCACAAATGGTTGCTAAAGCCACTGTCCGCCTGCCATCATCCAAAGTGAAGGTCGCAATCGTTCAGGTGTTAAAAGAAGAAGGCTACATTGAAGATTTCAAGGTCAGTGTGACCGGTGGAATACAAGAGCTGGAAATCGCTTTGAAGTATTACGCTGGCCGACCAGTGATTGAACGCATTGAGCGAGTCAGTCGCCCTGGTTTGCGCGTGTACCGTGGTAGTGATGCCATTCCACAAGTTCAGAACGGTCTAGGCGTGGCTATTGTCACGACACCGAAAGGCGTGATGACCGACCGTAAGGCTCGCGCAACCGGTGTTGGTGGCGAAGTACTTTGCTATGTCGCCTAAGGCGTGACATTCAGGAGAATCAGAAAATGTCTCGTATTGGAAAATTGCCAGTAACCATCCCTGCCGGGGTGGATGTGGTGCTTGGTGAGCAGCAGCTAAGTGTCAAGGGCGCGGGTGGCATGTTGCTGCTTGCACAGAATGGTTTGGTCAAAGTGTCTAACGATGGTGGCAAGCTGAGTTTTGCTGCCGCCAATGAGTCTCGCGCTGCTGACGCGATGGCTGGCACGATGCGTCAGTTGGTCAACAATATGGTGACCGGCGTCACCAAGGGTTTTGAGAAAAAACTGACGCTGATTGGTGTCGGTTACAAAGCCCAGGCGCAAGCCAACAAGCTGAATCTGGCGGTTGGCTATTCGCACCCGGTGAACAAGGAAATGCCTTTAGGTATTGCTGTGACGACACCAACACCTACCGAAATTTTGATCAAGGGTGCTGATCGGCAGCGGGTTGGTCAGATTGCCGCTGAAATTCGCGCCATTCGTCCGCCGGAACCTTACAAAGGTAAGGGCATTCGTTACGCTGACGAAAAAGTTGCCATCAAAGAAACCAAGAAGAAATAAGGAGCTGCAACATGTTGAGCAAAAAAGAACAGCGTCTGCGCAGAGCTCGTCAAACCCGCATTCGAATCGCCAATCAGGGCGTGGCTCGATTGACCGTCAACCGTACCAATTTACACATTTATGCCAGCGTCATTTCTGGCGACGGTGGCAAGGTGTTGGCCACGGCATCCACCGCCGAAGCAGAAGTTCGGAACGCCCTTGGGGGTTCTGGCAAGGGCGGAAATGTTGCCGCTGCAAAGGTGGTTGGCACGCGGGTGGCTGAAAAAGCAAAGGCCGCTGGTATTGAGAAAGTGGCGTTTGATCGCGCCGGGTTTGCGTACCACGGTCGCGTCAAAGCGCTGGCTGAGTCGGCACGCGAAGCTGGCTTGCAGTTCTAAGCAGATCGGAATAAATGATGGCTAAAGTACAAGCAAAAATGCAAGGCAAGGCAGAGGGCCCTGAAGACGGTCTACGCGAGAAAATGATCGCGATCAACCGAGTGACTAAAGTGGTCAAAGGCGGTCGAATTTTGGGGTTTGCCGCCTTGACGGTTGTCGGCGATGGCGATGGTACGGTGGGTATGGGTAAGGGAAAATCGAAGGAAGTTCCCGCTGCTGTGCAAAAGGCGATGGAAGAGGCGCGTCGCAACATGACAAAAGTGTCCTTAAAGAACGGATCCATTCATCACAGAGTCGTGGGCCAGCATGGCGCGGCATCGGTGATGATGGCACCGGCACCCAAAGGCACGGGCATCATTGCAGGTGGTCCCATGCGGGCAGTGTTTGAGGTCGTTGGTATCACTGATATCGTCGCCAAGAGCCACGGTTCCAGTAATCCTTACAACATGGTTCGTGCGACCCTGGATGCGCTTTCACATGCCACAACCCCTTCGATTGTTGCAGCCAAGCGCGGCAAGACAGTTGAAGAGCTGTTTGCCTGATTGGAGACTTGTTATGACGACACAAAAAAAAGTGATGGTTCAGTTGGTACGCAGCACTATTGGCTGTGCAGAGTCTCACCGGGCGACGATTCGCGGCTTGGGCTTGCGCAAGATGCGTAGCACCAGTGAATTGGTGGACACACCAGAGGTCCGCGGCATGATTAACAAGATCAGTTATCTGGTCAAGGTGCTTTGAGAGGTTGATGATGGAACTTAACGGTATCAAGCCCGCTGATGGGGCAAAGCATTACAAGCGTCGAGTGGGTCGTGGCATTGGTTCGGGGTTAGGAAAGACGGCTGGGCGTGGCCACAAAGGCCAGAAATCTCGCGCTGGCGGTTACCACAAGGTTGGATTCGAGGGCGGTCAGATGCCCATGCAGCGCCGCTTGCCTAAACGTGGCTTCAAATCAGCACTGTTAAGGTTCAATGCTGAGGTGACGCTAAGCGCGCTAAATCAGCTGGAGGTGTCTGAGATTAATCTTTTGGTGCTGAAGCAGGCGGGTTTGGTTGGTGAGCTGGCCAAAGTGGTAAAGATTATCAAGTCAGGTGAACTTACCAAGGCAGTGAAACTGTCGGGTATTGGGGCTACTGCGGCGGCCAAACGGGCCATCGAGTCTGCTGGCGGGTTCTTGGCATAAGCTTTTAGAGGAAACCGCAAGTGGCAACCAGCGCAGGATCAGCAGCCAAAGCAGATAAATATGGAGACCTTCGACGTCGCTTGGTTTTTTTGCTGCTCGCTCTGATCGTGTACCGAATTGGTGCCCACATTCCTGTGCCAGGGATTGATCCAGTCCAGTTGCAGCAGTTCTTTAAGGGGCAACAGGGTGGGATCCTGGGAATGTTCAATATGTTCTCGGGCGGCGCGTTGTCCAGATTTACGATTTTTGCGCTCGGTATCATGCCGTATATCTCTGCATCGATCATTATGCAGTTGTTAGGATATGTGTTGCCAGCTTTCGAGCAGTTAAAAAAGGAAGGCGAGGCAGGTCGTCGAAAAATCACGCAGTACACCCGCTATGGGACACTAGGCTTGGCGTTGTTCCAGTCGTTGGGAATTGCCGTGGCTTTGGAAAGCTCGGCGGGTCTGGTTATTTCGCCCGGATTGGGTTTTCGAGTAACTGCCGTTGTGACGTTGACAGCGGGAACTATGTTTTTAATGTGGTTAGGTGAGCAGATTACTGAGCGTGGTTTAGGAAATGGTATTTCCATATTGATTTTTGGCGGCATTGCTGCTGGACTTCCTAATGCTATTGGTGGTTTGCTGGAACTGGTCAGAACAGGTGCGATGAGTATTATTGTGTCGTTGTTCATTATTGTTTTGGTTGCGCTGGTGACCTACTTTGTTGTGTTTGTTGAACGCGGTCAAAGGAAGATTCTGGTTAACTATGCGAGAAGACAGGTGGGGAACAAGGTTTACGGAGGTCAGTCCTCGCACCTGCCTCTGAAATTAAATATGGCGGGAGTTATTCCTCCTATTTTTGCTTCGTCAATTATTTTGTTGCCTGCAACTGTAGTTGGGTGGTTCAGTGCTGGTGAGTCCATGCGTTGGTTAAAGGATATTGCCGGTTCGCTGACCCCCGGTCAACCAATTTATGTCATGCTGTACGCCGCTGCTATAATTTTCTTTTGTTTTTTTTATACTGCTCTTGTGTTTAACAGTCGGGAAACGGCAGAAAACCTGAAGAAGAGTGGGGCTTTCGTACCGGGTATCCGGCCTGGTGATAATACTGCAAAATACATAGACAAGATATTGCTTAGATTAACTTTTGTCGGTGCCATTTATATTACATTAGTGTGCCTACTACCGGAATTCCTTATTCTTAAATACAACGTACCTTTTTATTTTGGCGGTACATCGTTGTTAATTATCGTTGTTGTGACCATGGATTTTATGGCCCAGGTTCAGAATTACATGATGTCACAGCAGTATGAGTCATTGCTAAAGAAGGCTAATTTCAAGTCCTCTTGAGAAGATTACATATGGCTAAAGATGATGTTATTCAGATGCAGGGTGAAATTGTAGAGAATTTGCCGAACGCCACGTTCCGGGTAAAGCTCGAAAACGGCCATGTGGTCCTAGGTCATATTTCGGGCAAGATGCGTATGCACTACATTCGTATTTTGCCGGGCGACAAGGTTACAGTTGAACTCACTCCATATGACTTGAGTCGTGCACGCATTGTCTTTAGAGCCAAGTAATTAAACCGGTTAGAGAATTGTTTTAGGAGAATGAAATGAAGGTTTCGGCTTCGGTCAAGAAAATTTGCCGCAACTGCAAAATTATTCGACGCAAGGGCATTGTGCGCGTGATCTGTATCGATCCGCGACACAAGCAGCGTCAGGGTTAATTGCAAGAGTTATAGAGGATAAATATGGCACGTATCGCTGGTATCAATATTCCGCCGCAAAAGCACTCTGAAATTGGTTTAACCGCCATTTTTGGTGTAGGCCGTAGTCGCGCAAGAAAAATTTGTGAAGCTTGTGGAATTGATTATTCTAAAAAAATCAAGGATCTCACGGACCATGAACTTGAAAAAGTTCGTGATGAGGTTGCCAAGATCACCATCGAAGGTGATCTCCGCCGTGAAACCACCATGAATATCAAGCGGCTGATGGATATTGGTTGTTATCGCGGATTCCGCCATCGCCGCGGATTGCCGTTGCGGGGACAACGCACACGTACGAATGCCAGGACGCGTAAGGGTCCGCGTAAGGCTGCGGCATCGCTAAAGAAATAAGTTTTATTGAAAGATCACTATGGCAAAAGCACCAGCCAATAACGCTGCCCAGCGGGTACGTAAGAAAGTTCGCAAGAATGTTGCTGACGGCATCGCGCATGTACACGCATCCTTCAACAACACCATCATTACCATTACGGATCGGCAGGGGAACTCGTTGTCGTGGGCATCTTCAGGTGGGCAGGGTTTCAAAGGCTCTCGCAAGTCAACACCATTTGCAGCTCAAGTGGCCTCTGAAGTGGCTGGCCGTGCTGCCATAGAGCAGGGTATCAAGAACCTTGATGTCGAGATAAAGGGCCCTGGCCCTGGCCGCGAGTCTTCAGTGCGTGCCTTGGCTGCTTTGGGGATTCGCATCAATATGATTGCAGACGTTACCCCTGTGCCACATAACGGTTGCCGGCCTCAGAAGCGGCGTCGGATCTAACATACTATTAACCAAGCCCACCGCCACAGCGCTATTAGTCTGTGGCTCCCGCAGTTTTGCGGCAGATGATTAAAAGGAAATTCAAGTGGCACGATATTTAGGGCCCAAGGCCAAACTCTCCCGCCGCGAAGGCACCGACCTATTTTTAAAGAGTGCTCGGCGCTCCATATCAGACAAAGCCAAGTTTGATTCAAAACCTGGGCAGCATGGTCGTACGTCGGGAGCGCGAACTTCAGATTTTGGATTACAACTGCGTGAAAAGCAAAAAGTGAAGCGCATGTATGGAATTCTTGAGAAACAATTCCGCCGTTATTTCCAGGAGGCTGACCGCCGTAAGGGCAATACTGGTGCGAATTTGCTGGCGTTATTGGAAACCCGTTTGGATAACGTGGTTTACCGCATGGGATTCGGCTCTACAAGGGCTGAGGCGCGGCAGTTGGTTTCTCACAAAGCTATGCTTGTGAATGGTAAAGCTGTCAATATTCCCTCCATCATGGTCAAGGTGGGTGATGTAATTGCAGTGCGGGAGAAGTCGAGCAAGCAGAACCGGATCGTTGAGGCGTTGCAACTTGCGCAACAGGTTGGCATGCCGGCGTGGGTTGATGTAAACGCTGAGAAGGCCTCTGGTATCTTTAAAGCTGTACCTGATCGTGATCAGTTCGCGGCTGACGTGAATGAGTCGCTGATTGTCGAACTTTACTCACGGTAATTCGTCTGTAGTCACTCGTTTGCAACAAAGGCCTGTGCAGGCCTTTGTCCGTTTTGTCAGCCTTACCGATGTAACGAGTCGGGGGTATTGAGGGAAATTTCCATGCAAAGTAATTTGTTAAAACCGAAGACGATTCAGGTCGAGCAGTTGTCGGCCAACCGCGCCAAGGTCGTGCTCGAACCATTCGAACGGGGATACGGACACACCTTGGGTAATGCGTTGAGGCGGGTGTTGCTTTCATCGATGCCAGGCTACGCACCTACTGAGGTGACGATTGCCGGTGTTCTTCATGAGTATTCGTCCATTGACGGGGTGCATGAGGATGTCGTCAATATTTTGTTGAATTTGAAGGGTGTGGTTTTCAAGCTTCACAATCGGGACGATGTAACACTGAGTTTACGCAAAGATAGCGAGGGCATTGTCGCGGCTAGCGACATTCAGACACCGCATGATGTTGAAATAGTTAATCCTCGTCACGTCATTGCCAACCTTGCGGCAGGGGGCAAGCTCGATATGCAGATCAAGGTCGAAAAGGGACGCGGTTATGTTCCCGGTACGATGCGCCGTCATGGTGATGAGCCATCTAAATCGATAGGCAGAATTGTGCTGGATGCGTCCTTTTCGCCGGTAAAGCGGGTGAGCTACACCGTCGAAAGCGCACGTGTGGAGCAGCGGACGGATTTGGACAAGTTGATCGTTGATATTGAGACCAATGGGGCGTTGTCAGCGGAGGACGCTGTTCGCGCTTCTGCAAAGATACTGGTTGAACAACTTGCAGTGTTCGCTCAACTCGAAGGTGGCGAGATCGACACCATTGTTTCACCGGCATCGCGCAGTGGCTCTCAGTTTGATCCAGTTTTGCTTCGGCCTGTGGATGAACTGGAATTGACCGTTAGGTCAGCGAATTGTTTGAAGGCCGAGAATATTTATTACATCGGTGATTTAATCCAACGGACCGAAAACGAGTTGCTGAAAACTCCTAATTTGGGCCGGAAGTCGCTGAATGAGATCAAGGAGGTATTGGCATCTCGCGGACTTACCCTAGGTATGAAACTGGAAAGTTGGCCCCCGGCGGCACTAGAAAAGCGCTGAGTTACAGCGCAACTGGCAGTACCTGACACGGCTGTTTGTCAAAATATAAACTAAGGAAATTGTTATGCGTCACGGACATGGATTACGTAAGTTAAATAGGACTTCGTCGCATCGTTTGGCGATGCTGCGCAATATGATGAACTCGCTCATTGAGTGTGAGACGATCAAGACAACGCTTCCCAAAGCCAAAGAACTTCGTCGAGTTATTGAGCCAATGATCACGCTGGCCAAGGTGGCGACTGTGGCGAATCGCCGGTTGGCGTTCGACCGTTTGCGTGATCGTGGCAGTGTTGTCAAATTGTTCAACGAGCTCGGTCCGCGTTTCAACGTACGCCCAGGGGGTTACACGCGTATTCTAAAAATGGGGTTTCGCGTGGGTGACAATGCGCCGATGGCATTGGTTGAATTGGTTGATCGCGCCGCAGAAACAGATGTTGCGGTGCCGATTGCAGCAGCCGAATAAGTTACAATTACTAATTACCGCGCGATGGAGCAGTCTGGTAGCTCGTTGGGCTCATAACCCAAAGGTCGGAGGTTCAAATCCTTCTCGCGCAACCAGTTAAGTCGTTTTCGACGGCTAACAACAGCAAAAACCCTAAGTAAATCAAGCACTTAGGGTTTTTTTACGTCTAACGTTGGCTAATGACATGTATTGACTGGCGGGGTAACGTGGGGGCAGAATTGGGGGCATGTCCCAAAACCGCTGGGGGCATCAACTTCATTGGAGAAAACAACATGCCCCTGACTGATGCCCAAATCAGACAACTCAAGGTTCCTCAGGATGCCGGTAAGCACTTTGACGGCGCTGGCATGTATTTGGAAGTCACCCAGGCCGGGTCGAAGTACTGGCGCATGAAGTACCGATTTGCTGGCAAAGAGAATCGGCTCGCGTTGGGCGTGTATCCCGAGGTCGGGCTCAAGGCGGCGCGCGACGCAGCAGACGAGGCCAGAAAATTACTCAAGGCCGGTACCGATCCAGCGCAGCAGCGGCGCATTGACAAGCTGACCCAGGCCACGGCATCCGACAACACCTTTGAAGCCATTGCACGCGAGTGGCACACCACCAAATCATCAGGATGGTCAGAGGTCCACACCAACACCGTTATGAGCCGCATGGTCAACAACCTGTTCCCGTGGATTGGCGGCAGGCCACTGGTCGATCTGAAGGCACAGGAGTTGCTGGCGACGCTGCGCAGGATCGAGGGCCGGGGGGCGATTGACACCACCCACCGAGCCCACGGCATCATGAGCGAGGTTTTCAGGTTCGCCATTGCAACGGGCAGAGCAGAATCAAACCCAGCCGCAGACCTTGGCGCTGGGCTCAAGACCGCAGTCAAAGGCCACCGACCGGCCATTGTTGACCCCACACGATACGCAGCCATGCTCAAGGATATGGACGCTTACGGGGGCAGTTATGTGACAAGAGCTGCGCTGAAAATCCATGCTCTGACCTGCCAACGACCCAATGAGGTGACGGGCATGGCCTGGTCAGAAATTGACTTCGATCAGGCGCTATGGACGATACCTGCAGCCAGAATGAAGCGCACCGTTACCGGCAAGGCCACCGGCAAACCCCACCTGGTGCCATTGGCACAGCAGGCCATTGACGTACTCAAAGATATGCGGCCGCTTACCGGCATGGGGGCGCTGGTGTTCCCCAGTGAGCGAGGGCAGGGCCGCACGATCAGCGAGAACACTTGTCGGCAGGCGCTGCGCAGCATGGGGTACACCGACCACGTTCCACATGGGTTCAGGGCCAGCATTCGCACGATGGCCAGAGAGGTGTTGCACTTTGACAAGGAGGTCATCGAGCGTCTCTTGTCCCACGGCAGCACAGAAGAGCTGGGGGGCGCATACGACCGGACTCAGTATCTGGCTGATCGAATTGTTCTGATGCAAGCATGGGCCGATTACTGCGACCGGCTTCGCACTGGCGACAACGTGGTTCAACTCAGGGCAGCGTAAGACCACCAGTTACAATTTTTTGACCACGCCTACCTCGACGGAGGGAAAACCGGACACCTTGACCGGCTGGCGATGGTTCATTCTCAGGGTTGACGCGACAAGGAGCGTTATCTATGGATGACTTAGACGGTCTAACCGACCTTGAAATATGGAATAGGTGGATAGCCACACCCGAGGGCAAAGCGCGGGAAATAATCGAAGATGCGCTGGACACACTCGCATCTGACCCGGATGTAATCGCATCGCCGCTTTGTTTGCAGTTTTTGAGGCTATGCCAAAGTATCAGCCCTGGCGGGAATATTGAGGCGGAAAGTGTTATTGATTTGACCCAGTCCATACGGACATATTACGAGTCAACAAAAGCAAGCGGGGCCGGGAAAAAGGGCGCAGCAGCAAAGCACGCAGACACCCGCAAACTAAAAAGATGGGCATTGGATCAGGCGAAATCCATGCGGGGCAGTGACATGGGCATTTCAAAAAAACTAG
>JAIFMA010000155.1 GCA_020048795.1 Rhodoferax sp. | reverse complement strand
TCCTGGAGGGCAAGGGTGCCCAGGCTGCGGTCGAATACGGTGCGGCACATGGTGCCTTGGCCATGACCACACCCGGTGACACGTCCATGGTACGGGTGGAAGAGGTTGAGGCCGCCATGAAGGGCAAGGGCGCACGCGTCATCCGCTAATGACTCACGGGCATTGGGCGGCAGATCACTCGAGGACGGGATGCGGCTCATTGTCGGTATTAAAATAATAGCTGCTAACGCTTATTACATAAGCGCTAGCAGCCTTTTTTGTATTGATTAAAGCCCCGGTCACAGAAAGTCAAGCCGGCACGGCGAAAACTGATCAAGCAGCATGCTCGCTGGCTCCTGCGCAACGACACCATGCCACACCCGTCGCGGCGCCACAACCCGCCACTTCGACCTCAAAGGCACCAGCAACCACAAATGCGATCTGGTCATGGGCATCGTGTGCATGCGCAAGCCCAACGGAGCCCTTGTCGAACTGCACCAGCACGGCCATCAAATCCGGCGTGTGTCCGACAATTTTCCGCCGAACGCCGTCGCCCAATTCAGTCCATGGCGTGTTGCTGTTGTCAAAGTAGTGTTGCATAACGTGAGTCATCTGATTGAGGGCTATAAAAGTACCAGCACGGTGCTGGCGAGCGCAGTGCGGCAATCCATGTCGGAGCCCCAAAAAAAAGATCGACACGCTACGCTAGCGACGACGAGTCACAGTCTATGGTAATTCCCAACTCCCTAGTCCCTGAAGCAGGCAGGCAGTGCAGATAAATGCCAGGGATGTGGCCACAAGACATTGACAATAATGTATCATCCATCAGCCGATTTGAAACGCTGGTTCAATAAATAAAAACCGTATTTCAAAAACTTTGTTCAAGGCCGACAGCGGTCTAACCCGAGAGAAAACATGGAAATTCGCCAACCCATCCACAGCGATCACGTCCGCACGCTTGACACCGAGGGCCTGCGCCGCCATTTTTTGGTGGATGGCCTGTTCAAGCCTGATCAGGCCACTCTGACCTATAGCCAGATTGATCGCATCATTGTGGGGGGCATCATGCCGGTGAGTCAGGCGGTCAGCTTTTCGCCCGATTTGGGACGCCACACCGGCACTGACTACTTTTTGCAACGCCGCGAACTTGGTCTGATCAACATTGGGGGTGCGGCCCGTGTCGTGGTCGATGATCAGAACTTTGAGCTTGCTGCAAGAGAAGCCCTTTACATCGGACAGGCAAGCCAGCGGCTGGAGTTCAGCAGCCTGGATGCCTCGCGCCCGGCCAAGCTGTATTTCAACTGTGCCCCTGCTCACACCCGCTACCCCAGCCGCAAGGTTACCCTGGCGCAGGCCTCACCGGAAACCCTGGGTGCACCTGACACCAGCAACCGGCGCACCATTTTCAAGTTTTTGGTGCCCGACGTGCTGCCCACCTGCCAGCTTGCCATGGGCATGACCCAACTGGAGCCTGGCAGCGTGTGGAACACCATGCCCTGCCATACGCACGACCGGCGCATGGAGGTGTATTTCTACTTTGACATGAAGGCCGACGCGGCCGTCTTTCACATGATGGGCGAACCGACCCAGACGCGCCACATCGTGGTGCGCAACGAACAAGCGGTGATCAGCCCGAGCTGGTCGATCCATTCAGGGGTTGGCACTCAGGCCTACACCTTCATCTGGGGCATGGTGGGCGAAAACCAGGTGTTCAAGGACATGGACCATGTGCCGATGGGCACGCTTCGATAAGCACAGCAAAATCTACCGATTGAGGACATTCATGAGTCTTAACAACTTCAAACTTGACGGCCGGGTGGCCATCGTCACCGGTTGCAATACCGGACTTGGACAAGGCATGGCGCTGGCATTGGCCCAGGCTGGTGCAGACATCGTCGGTGTCAACCTCAGCACGCCAGACGACACCAAAATGCAAGTCGAAGCACTGGGGCATCGTTTTCTGGACCTGCGCGCCAATTTGTCAGACATTGGCAGCATTGACGGGTTGATCCGCCAGGCACTGACTCTCACAGGCAGCATCCATATCCTGGTCAACAACGCCGGCATCATCCGCCGGGAGGATGCCATCAATTTCACGGAAAAGGACTGGGACGATGTGGTCGACCTGAACCTCAAGTCGGTGTTTTTCTTCGCCCAGGCGGCAGCACGTCAGTTCATGGTGCAGGGCACGGGCGGCAAGATCATCAACGTGGCATCGATGCTGTCGTTTCAGGGCGGGGTGCGTGTGCCCTCCTACACCGCATCGAAAAGCGGCGTGATGGGCATCACCCGGGCGCTGGCCAACGAGTGGGCCAAACACAACATCCACGTGAATGCCATTGCACCCGGCTACATGGCCACTGACAACACCACCGCCCTGCGCGCAGACGAGGTGCGAAACACCGCCATTCTGGAGCGCATCCCGGCCGGGCGCTGGGGCATACCTGCCGACCTGGCCGGTCCGGTGGTATTCCTCGCCAGTGAGGCCTCCAACTACGTCAATGGCACCACCGTGACAGTGGACGGGGGGTGGCTGGCACGGTAAATGCAGAAACTGTCACAGCAATATAATTTGAAACACTTTTCCAGGGAAATCAAAACAAATGACTGAAGAACTCTACGATGCCAGGCAGCCCGAGTCGGTTGCGGCTGTGCTGAAGGTATTTGCGCTGTTGCAGGCTTTGTCGGAAAACAATGAAACCGGCATTTCAGACCTGTCGGTCCGCCTGGCCATGCCCAAGGCCACGGTCTATCGCTTTTTGCAAACCATGATGACGCTGGGCTACGTACGCCAGGAAAAAGACAGCGAACGTTATGGACTGACCATGAAGGTGTTCGAACTTGGTACCAAGGCCTTGCAGTACCCGGACCTGGTCGATCTGGCCAAAAACCACATGCAGCTACTGGCCGATACCACGGGTGAGACGGTGCATCTGGGTGCCTTGATTGACAGCGAGATCATCTACATTCACAAGGTTGATTCGCGTCACATGCTGGGCATGTACTCACGTGTGGGTCGCCGCGCCCCCTTGCACTGCACAGCCATTGGCAAGGTGCTGATGGCATGGGAAGACCCCGAGCGTCGCGACCGGGTGCTCAAGGGCGCAGAGTTCAAGCGCTTTCGGGAAAAGACCATTGTCGATCCGGTTGCGTTTGTGGCCGAGCTTGGGCGTATCAAGGCCCAAGGCTACGGGGAAGACCGTGAAGAGTTCGACGACCATATCCGTTGCCTTGGAGTGCCCATTTTTGATCGAATCAACCGACCGATTGCCGCTTTGAGCATTTCATTTCCCACGTTTCGGTATGACGAATCCAAAGAGGCCGAAACCGTTGCCATGCTGCAAGCCGCTGCCAAGGACATCTCGGCACAACTCGGCTGCACCCACTTTCCGTTGGACAAATAGCCAGCACCAACGGGAACCGCCGGTCACCACCAGACAACCTACCCGGCTGGCTTTGGCACCATCTTGTACAGCCAAATTGGCCTGCCATCAGGCGCTTGCAAACGGGCCTGCGCTGGCAGTTCGGTGGCCTCAAATTCAAGACTGACGAGCCAGGCACCCGGCTTGAGTTCAGCACACGCTTTGCCAACAGCACGCGACATGCTTTCAGGGCGCTGAAACAGATAGACCAGGTCATAGCCTGACCAGTCGGCCTGCCAGATGTCACCCTGGCGCACCCGGGCCCAGGGGCAGCGCAAGGCACACAGCGCGCGCAGCGGCCAGCTCCACTCCAGGCCGTGCAGGCGGGCTTGCGGATAAGCGCCGCGCAAGGCCTTGAGGCCATCACCGAGGCCACAACCCGCATCCAAAATGAGAGCATTTAGCGCAAGCGGCGCATGGGCTGCAAGCTCATTTAATGCATTTTTTGGAGTAGGAAACAGCGGCGCGTCGCGCCAGGCGTTCAGGGGATAGATCAACAGCAGCATCAGCAAGGGCAGCAACCAGGACCAGGCCGGCAGACTGACCACACCCGAGACCGCCAGCGACAGCGGAAAGCCCAGCGCAATCATCAGCCTGCGCCACCAGTTGCGCCCGAGCATGCTCGCCACAACCCCAAAGGCGCAGGCGGCACCCAACGCCACCAGGGCATCAGGTCCGGCGCGTGCCAGCAGGACAAATACACCCCAGGCACCGGCCCACACCAGCACGGCGGGCAATGGCCACGGCAGACGGTCAAGGGTGGAATTGCTCACGCTGTCAAGCTGCCTGAGATCAGGATCTGTTGACCATCCGATCCGGCGTTGTCGGTTTGGCCCGCTGAATTGGGGTAACCGCCCCAATCGGATTCAGGCTGGAAAAGCATTTGACATGAGCGGACCGAATCGGGATCGAATCCCCATCCTTTTGCACCGTGTCCGACGCCGCTGCCCAGATCAACCGATTGGGCTAACTCAAGCCCAGTTGCCAGACCCAACACGGTGCGACCACAGCCCATAATCATGTTCGGCAAGTTTCAGATCAGCGACCGGCGGTACCACGCAGCCGGTCAATCAGGCCGTTGAGTTCGTCAAGTGAACCAAAGCCGATGCTGAGCTCACCCACCTCTTCCATACGACCGGCGCGTTTGACGCGCTTTTTCACGCGCACTTCGACCGCGGCGGTCAGCAGGTCGGACAGTTCTTCTTCCACCCGTTTGAGGTCGCGTGACTTCTCTTTTTTGGGTTTGCTGGCCACCAGCGAAAACTCGGCGCTGAGTTTTTTCACCAGGCTCTCGGTCTCACGCACCGACATTTTCTTGGCGGCTATCTGGTTGGCAGCGGTGATCTGGGTCGCCTTGTCCAATGCCAGCAAGGCGCGTGCATGACCCATTTCAACATCACCGGCCATCAGCATGGTTTGCACCGGCTCGGCCAAGTTCAGCAGGCGCAGCAGGTTGCTGGTGGCACTGCGCGAACGGCCAACCGCCTGCGCCGCAGTGTCATGTGTCAGGCCAAAGTCCTTGATCAGGCGTTGCAGGCCCTGCGCTTCTTCCAGCGGGTTGAGGTCTTCGCGCTGGATGTTTTCGATCAGCGCCATCGCCGCAGCCGATTCGTTGGGCACGTCGCGCACCAGCACCGGCACACTGTCCAGCCCGGCCAGTTTGGCCGCCCGAAAGCGCCGCTCGCCGGCAATGATCTCGTACAGCGCCCGCACGGCACCACCGGTGTCGGGTGCCATCTGGCTGCGTTTGAGTTCGGCATCGGCATCACTGAGGCGTCGCACCAGGATCGGCTGCATGATGCCCTGTACTTTGATCGATTCAGCCAGCTCATAGAGTGCGCCTTCGTCCATGCGGGTGCGCGGCTGGTATTGGCCCGGCACCAGGTCGGTCAGCAACAAGGTCGAGGGTTGGCCGCTGTTGGCCAGGTTGATGTCGCCACCCTCCAACACCAGTGATTCGGCAGCCGTTGGCCCGAGCAGTGCTTCAAGTCCACGCCCCAGCCCTTTTGGTTTTTTGGTCACCATGTTTTTCTTTCGTTAACTGTCAATCATCGCCTGTAGCAAGCCCTGCCCCTGAGGCCAATACCCCAAACCCGAATCAGCATTGATGTGACCCAGTGCCCCCGCATCAAACAACTCAGCGCCCCAGGCCTTGGCAAACCGGCAAGCCCGCTCGAAGCTGCAATAGGGGTCGTTGCTGCTGGCCACCAGCACACCAGGAAACGGCAAGGGTTGCAGCACCGGGGGGCACCAGCTCGGCAACAGCGGGCGCAATTCGTCGCGCTCGGCATCACCCGGCGCGACCAGCAGCGCGCCCTTGACCCGGCCAGAATTGCGCGAATGCGCCGCCCACGCCGCCACCAGATGGCAGCCCAGGCTGTGTGCCACCAGCAGCAGCGGTGCCTCACTGGCCAGCACCACATCTTCCAGGCGGGCAATCCAGTCGCCGCGCAGCGGGCGCATCCAGTCGTGCTGCTCAACCCACTGGTAGCCCAAGCGCTCGCGCCACAGGCTTTGCCAGTGCGCCGGGCCAGAACTTTGCCAGCCCGGCAGGATCAGGATTTGCTCAGGTTTCATTACTTTTGACCTAGATTCAGTTGACCGCTTGTTTTCTTCAATCAGTGCAGCGGGCCATTGACCATTTCAGCGTCGATCCCGATCACCTCAGGGGTGACAGCGCGACGCACCCGCTTGAGCGATCCAGGCTCAATTCAATAGCTGCTGGCGCTTGATCCATCTGGGCTACAGGCCAATTTGGCTACATTTTTTCAATCCGCTCAACCATTTCCTGGGCAAACGCCACAAAAGCCTGGGCACCTTTGCTGCCAGAGTCAAACACCACACCGGGCACCCCGTAGCTGGGTGCCTCAGCCAGGCGAACATTGCGCGGAATCACGGTGTTGAAAACCTTGTCGCCAAAACGGGTCTTGAGTTGTTCGCTGACCTGCTGCTGCAAGGTGATGCGCGGATCAAACATGACGCGCAACAAACCGATGATCGCCAGGTCCTTGTTCAGGTTGGCATGCACCTGCTTGATGGTGTTGACCAGATCAGCCAGGCCTTCGAGTGCAAAGTATTCACACTGCATTGGCACAATGACTCCATGCGCACAGCACAAGCCGTTGAGTGTCAGCAGCGACAGGCTCGGCGGGCAGTCAATCAAAATGAAGTCATAGTCGGCAGCCACTGCAGCCAAGGCGGTTTTCAGGCGCTTTTCGCGCCGCTCCAGACTGACCATTTCAACCTCAGCCCCGGCGAGTTCGCGGTTGGCACCCAGGATGTCATAGGCACAACCAGCGTCTACCAGCTTGGCACTTTGCACGCAGGCCTCTTTGACTGAGGCCGACTCCAGCAACACGTCGTAGACGCTGAACTCAAGCTTGCGCTTGTCAATGCCCGAGCCCATGGTGGCGTTGCCCTGCGGATCCAGATCGACCATCAGCACGCGCTGGCCCACCTTGGCCAGGCCGGCAGCCAGGTTGACGGTGGTGGTGGTTTTGCCAACGCCACCTTTTTGGTTGGCTATGCAGAAAATTTTGACCATAGGATACCGAGCAGGGAAAAAGGGAGAGCAGCCAAAATCAATGTTTCACGTGAAACAAACACAAAAATCAGCGTGACAGTGCCAGCTTGACACCAAAGCCGACCAGGAACAAGCCGGCGACTTTTTCAAGCACACGGGTAATCATCGGATTGGCCCGCACGCGCTCCGCCAAAAAGTGGGTCAACAACACCGCAATCAGACCGTACAGAAAGGTCAGCACCGCAATGGTTGTGGCCATAAAGCCATAAGTGATCAAGCCCTGCTGGCGAGCCGGGTCAACAAACAGAGGGAAAAAAGCCATGTAAAACAAGATCGCCTTGGGGTTGAGCAAGGTAATCATCAGTGCCTGCTTCAAGAAATGGTGCGGCTTGATGTTGAGCACGGGCGCGGCACCGGGTTTGGCCAGCAACATCTGCGCCCCCAACCAGGCTAAATAGGCCGCGCCAATCCACTGCACCGCATGAAAGGCATCCGGATAAGCGGTGAGCAAAGCTGCCACACCGGCCACTGCTGACCACATCAAGACCTGGTCACCCAGGATCACCCCGAAAGTGGCGGCGATGCCACCCCGTATGCCGCCCTTGCTGGTGGACGTGATCAGGGCCAAATTGCCCGGGCCGGGTATGGCCAGGAAAATGATGACCGTGACAATAAATGTGCCGTAGTCGGTAATGCCGAGCATGGAGATCTTTCTGAAAAGGGGCCCAAAACCAATGTCGGGTGAGGCGCAGAGTTTACGTTACGGCTTGGGCCACTTACGCATCCACACGATACAACGCTCTGCCGCCAGCCCCGGCACCTTCAGTGGTTCCACGTGAAACACCTCGACATCCCGTGGCAATGCTGCGATTTCAGCCGCGGGATGTTTGCCCTTCATGGCCATCCAGACACCATCTTCAGCCAGCGCCGCAAGCGACCAGGTGGTGAAATCAGGCAACGAAGCAAAGGCCCGCGCGCTGACCACCTGGTACTTGTCGGTCAGACGCTCCACCCGCGCGTGGATGCCACGCAGCTTAGGCAGTTTCAGGGCCAGCGCCACCTGCTGAATGAACGCTGCTTTTTTGCCAACGGTATCGACACAGTGCACCTCGATCCAGGGACAGCAGATCGCGATCACCACACCCGGCAAACCGGCACCTGAACCCACATCAAGCAAACGGTTGGCCGGCGCATGGCCGAATGCTGCAGCCAGACCCTGCCCGACCCCGGAACCAACAAGCTGCTGCTGCAAGGGTTTGACCACCGCCAGACTATCGAGCAGGTGGTGCGACAAGATCTCTGTCGGGTCACGCACGGCAGTCAGGTTATAGACCTGGGTCCACTTCCGGATCAAGGCCAGGTAGTCCAGCAACTGGGCGACTTGCCCGGCACTCAAGCTCAGACCAAGTTCAACCAGGCCCTGTTGCAAACCATGTTCCAGCCCAGACATCAGCAGATGCCCGTCACGAGGTTACTGCCCGAAGGTGGCTCGGTCGTCACGTCAGCCAATAAACCAGGCCGGCCATCAACCACAAATCCCTTGAACTTGGTCTTTTTCAGGTGAATCATCAGCAAGGAAATCGTGGCTGGCGTGATGCCAGAAATGCGCGACGCATGGCCCAGGGTTTCAGGCTTGTGACGGTTGAGCTTTTGGCGTGCCTCGATGCTCAATGCCGCGACCTGCATGTAGTCCAGGTCTTGCGGTAGCTTCAGATTCTCAAAATGTGCTGCCCTACCCACATCGACCTTTTGTCGGTCAATATAGCCGGCATACTTGGCCGAAATTTCCACCTGCTCAATCACCGAAAGCGCCAGCGCACTATCGACCGACAAGCCCAGTGTTTCACGTGAAACAAACACTGGCAGTTCGGCTGTGGCAAACCTGCCGCCGGCCAGCGACATCAATGCCGCATAGGTGACATCCGGGCGCCGCAGCAAATCAGCCAGGCTGTATTCATGCTCGATAGCCTTGCCCAGCACCCTCTCCGACTCGGCTGCTGCAAGATTTTTCGGGCTGATCCAGATCGAACGCAGGCGCTCTGTTTCACGTGAAACAGCATCACGCTTGCGACAAAAGGCATCCCAGCGCACATCGTCCACCAAGCCCAGCTTGCGGCCCGTTTCTGTCAAACGGGCGTCGGCATTGTCTTCACGCAATTGCAGCCGGAACTCGGCACGACTGGTAAACATGCGATAGGGTTCGGTGACACCCTTGGTGATCAGGTCGTCCACCATCACCCCAAGGTAAGCCTCGTCGCGCGCGGGCAGCCAGACATCGGCACTGAAGTCAATACGGCCGGCGGCACTCAGCCCGCCATCGCCACCACCCATGGCACGCACCTGCAACGCGGCGTTGATACCGGCAAACAAACCCTGCGCCGCTGCCTCTTCATAACCGGTGGTGCCGTTGATCTGCCCGGCAAAATACAGGCCAGAAATGGCCCGGGTTTCAAAGGTGCTGCGGAGTTGCTGCGGGTCAAAGTAGTCATATTCAATCGCATAACCTGGCCGCAGCAAGTGGGCGTTTTCCAGCCCGGCCATGCTGCGCACCAGCGCATACTGAATATCAAACGGCAGGCTGGTACTGATGCCATTGGGGTAATACTCGTGCGTCGTCAGACCTTCAGGCTCCAGGAAGATCTGGTGGCTGTCCTTGTCAGCAAAACGGTTGATCTTGTCTTCAACACTGGGGCAATACCGCGGCCCGATGCCTTCAATCTTGCCGGTGAACATCGGGCTGCGGTCAAAGCCGCTGCGGATGATGTCATGCGTGCGTTCGTTGGTGTGGGTGATCCAGCACGACATCTGCTTCGGGTGCTGTTCGGGGCGACCCAAAAAGCTGAACACCGGCACACCCGGGCCACAAGACGCACCGCCGGGTGTAACAGTTGCGCCTTGGTTTGCCATGCCGTCACCGGCCTGCTCCTGGCATTTGCTGAAGTCAATCGAGCGCCCATCAATGCGCGGGGGGGTGCCGGTCTTCAGGCGTGCCTGTGGCAACTTCAGTTCTTTCAGCCGCGTGCTCAAACTTGCCGCTGGCGGATCACCAGCCCGCCCGGCAGGGTAATTGTTCAGCCCAACATGCACTTTGCCGTCCAAAAAAGTGCCTGCTGTGAGCACCACTGTGCTGGCTCCAAACCGGATACCGACCTGCGTCACCGCACCCACCACCTGATCGCCTTTGACCATCAAGTCATCTACCGCCTGTTGAAACAGCCACAGATTGGGCTGGTTTTCCAGCCGCCGCCGAATTGCTGCCTTGTACAAAATACGGTCAGCCTGAGCTCGTGTGGCGCGCACTGCCGGGCCCTTGCTGGCGTTGAGAATGCGAAATTGCACGCCACCTTCATCGGTGGCAGCGGCCATGGCACCGCCCAGCGCATCAACTTCCTTCACCAGATGCCCTTTGCCAATACCCCCGATGGATGGGTTGCAACTCATCTGACCCAATGTCTCGATGTTGTGTGTCAGCAACAGGGTCTTGCAACCCATCCGCGCGGCCGCGAGCGCAGCCTCGGTTCCGGCATGGCCGCCGCCGACAACGATCACGTCAAAATGTTGGGGATAAAGCATGGTGGTCGCTCGAAATGGGACGATACAGAAAGTGGCGCTCGCCCTGCGCCGGCACGACGAGTGGCAATTTTACCGAAGCCCCCTAAAACATCACCCACCACTGGCCATCAAGCCAGCAAAAGGCTCACTTCACGGGCACAATGCGTGCTTGCAGTTTCACTACACCCTTACAACAGGAGAACACATGTCAACCGGAAAAATTCTCGTCGCACAAGGTGGTGGCCCCACCGCCGTTATCAACCAGTCGCTGGTGGGCGTGGCGCTCGAAGCGCGTCGCTTCGGCCAGATAGGCCATATCTACGGTGCACTGCATGGTGTGCGCGGCATCATCAATGAAGACTTTGTCGATCTCACCCAGGAGACCAGCCATAACCTGGAACAAGTCGCCAACACGCCCTCATCGGCTCTGGGATCAACCCGCGACAAGCCGGATGCCGCTTATTGCCACGAAATTTTCAAGGTATTGCAAGCGCACAAGATTGGCCACTTCTTCTACATCGGTGGCAACGACTCCAGCGACACCGTGCGCATCGTCAGCGAAGAGGCTCAGGCAGCCAACTACCCGCTGCGCTCGATCCATATCCCGAAAACCATCGACAACGATCTGGTCGGCAATGACCACACACCCGGTTTCCCTTCGGCAGCTCGTTTTGTGGCGCAGGCTTTTGCCGGTGCCAACCTCGACAACGCTGCACTGCCCGGTGTCTATGTGTGTGTCGTGATGGGTCGCCATGCCGGCTTTCTGACCGCAGCCTCCGCCCTGGGCAAGAAATTTCCGGCGGATGGCCCGCACCTGATCTACATGCCCGAGCGTGTTTTTGTGATTGAAAAATTCCTCGCCGATGTCAAGGCCACCTATGAGCGTTATGGCCGCTGCGTGATTGCCGTGTCAGAGGGCATTCACGATGCCGCTGGTGCACCGATCACTGCGATTCTGGCCAAAGAGATGGAACACGATGCCCATGGCAACGTGCAACTCTCTGGCACCGGAGCGCTGGCCGATTTGTTATGCGAAGAGATCAAATCCAAACTCAAGATCAAGCGTGTGCGGGGTGACACCTTGGGCTATATGCAGCGCGCGTTCATCGGCTGCGTGTCGGATGTCGATCAGCGCGAAGCCCGTGAGGTCGGGGAAAAAGCGGTGCAGTTTGCCATGTGGGGCTCCAAAGATGGCTCGGTCGCCATCAAGCGCACCGGTTTTTACTCGGTCGATTACGAACTGCTGCCGGTCTCGGCCGTGGCTGGTAAAACCCGCACCATGGAAGACGAGTTCATCACCGACAGCGGAACCGACGTGACGGATGCCTTTCGCATGTACCTGCGCCCCCTGCTGGGCTCGGGCATGCCCGATGCGTTCCGGCTGCGCCACAACCCGGTGGCCAAGGTGCTGCACAAGTAAGGCTGACCCAGCGGCATCGCTTGCGGTCTGCAGCGTCCATAAGCTGCAGACCGTATGCCGCGCATTGATTGAGGGCTTCGGCTGGATCTTCCCAAACCCCTGCATCTGGCGGTGGACATTGCCGATAGCTATTATTTAAATAGCTATCGGCGCTTATCTGTTAAGGGCTACAAGGTGATTTGGCTGCTAAACCCTGATTCAGCCGATGCTTTGGTCAAGCCGTTTAAACTTGGGGGTCAGTTTGTCCGGTCTGGCCCGCAATGGGCTCCTGTTGCGCAACTGACACCACCACTGCACAAATAAACCAAATGAAACTCTACTACTCACCTGGTGCCTGCTCACTGGCACCCCACATTGCCCTGAGAGAATCCGGCCTGGCATTTAAGGCGATTGCGGCACCCACCAAAACCCACCGACTGGCAGACGGCACTGACTACTACACCATCAACCCGCTGGGCTATGTGCCCTTGCTGGTGCTAGACGATGGCCAGCAGTTGCATGAATGCGCGGTTATCCTACAGTATGTGGCAGACTTGGTGCCAGATCGGCAGTTGGCACCCGCCAATGGCAGCTTTGCACGCTACAAATTGCAAGAGTGGCTCAACTTCATTGCCACTGAATTGCACAAAGGTTTCTCACCGTTGTTCGCCCCGGGCATGCCCGATGAGGCACGGGCAATGGCCAAGACCCGTGTCAATGGTCGCCTGCAATGGGTGGACGGTGAGCTGGCCGGCAAGAACTTCCTGATGGGTGAGTATTTCACCGTTGCAGATGCCTATCTCTTTGTGGTTGCCAGCTGGAGCAACTATGTGAACCTCGATATTTCAGGTCTGACGAACCTGAGCGCCTTTGTTGCCCGCATCGGTGTCCGACCGGCGGTGCAAGAAACATTGCGCGCTGAAGGTCTGACTAAATAAAGTGGCATTGAAATTGCACGGGGTCCGTACATGATTTTCGAAAAAACCGGCATCGTCCCAAGTGACACCCATCTGGTCGCCAGAACGGCCGCACATTGCCCACCCGTCCTGGTTCCCGATTACCTGGAAAAAACCTATTGGTGGGCCTACACGCACCCCAACGCGGTGCGTGTCTTTGAGCGCCAGTGGCTGGTCAACCTGATTTTGTGGGGCAATTTCTCGCGCCTGCGCGATCTGGCCCTGCAGGAAATGGGCCACATCATCGAGGGCCAGGTACTGCAGGTTGCCTGTGTCTATGGCAACCTGACCGAACACCTGGTGCGCCGCCTGGGGCCCAAAGCCCATCTGAACGTCATCGACGTGGCACCAGTGCAAATCAAAAACCTGCACCAGAAGTTGACCGACAAACGCCAGGTCAGCATCTTGCAGCAGGATGCCTCCAACCTGTCTTTTGACAATGCCAGTCATGATGCCGTGCTGGTGTTTTTCCTGCTGCATGAAATGCCGGTTGAGGTACGCCGAAAAACCATCGCCGAGGCACTGCGGGTGACCAAGCCAGGCGGTAAGGTGATTTTTGTGGACTACCACAAGCCGGTGGCCCGCAGCCCGTTTCGCTACATCATGGTGCCCATCCTGAGCACGCTCGAACCCTATGCCATGGATTTATGGAACAACCAGATTGTTGACTGGCTTCCTGATGACGGGCAGTTTGGCCAAATTGAAAAACAAACCTACTTTGGCGGCTTGTACCAAAAAGTGGTGATCACGCGATAAGCCTTTAACCCAGATTCTTCGGTTGGACGTGCCCGATTGGGCCGGTGTGCCTGGGTAGGTGCGACAACGCTGCGGACTCCTGCCCGTATGTCGTCCTGGCGGACGAGGCAAGAGCAACGACCCTTGACGTGTTGCCATTGGCTCAATCGGGTGCGCAGCGCTTTGACCCAATGGGTGAACCCCAGCGAAGCTAAAAAAGTCAATACTCGTGAAAACTTACAAATCAAAACAAGCGGTCAACCGAGGAAACTTGGTTTAAGCCTTGCTTAAGGCATGGGTCTGGGCGCACCGTAAGATAATCACGCCTTTGTCCCTGCAAGTATCTCTGTCTCTTGAACACCTCACTGTCCCTGACTTTTTGCAATCTTGGCTGTGTCAAGGGCGGCAGACCCTTGTTTTCCAATGTCACTTGCACACTACAAGCAGGCCAATGGTTGTATGTAACAGGTGCCAATGGCGTTGGCAAGACCAGTTTGTTGCGCATGGTTTGCGGCTTGGCATCGATTGAATCAGGCGACATTCTGTGGAACAAGCTGCCGATTCATCAGCAGCGCGAGGCGTACCGGCAAGACCTGTGTTACCTGGGCCATCTGAACGCCCTGCAAGAGTCCATGACCGTCAGGGAAAACCTGATTTTCAACGCTGCACTGGGCGGCATGGCCCCTGACACCAGCCAGACCAGGGATGTGCTGGCGCGTTTTGGCCTGCACGGGCGCTCGCAACAATTGGTGCGCCACTTGTCGCAAGGACAAAAGCGGCGTGTGGCCTTGTCCCGACTGGCACTGAGCCCGGCCCGTTTGTGGGTGCTGGATGAACCGTATGTGGCCATGGATGATGCCGGCATCCTGATGCTCTCAGACTTGATAGCCGGTCATCTGAGTCGCGGTGGTTTGGCGGTGCTGACCAGTCACCAGCGCGTGCCTGTCGGCACTATTCCAGCGCAAATGCTGGAGCTCAAGACCCCATGAGCCAAGCCATTCCATCCATTGGCCCAGCTCAGGTCCTGCTGGCCGTGCTGAAACGCGAGATCTCCTTGGGTCTGCGCCAAAAGGGCGAAGTTCTTACGCCACTGGTGTTCTTCATGGTAGTGGCCAGCCTGTTCCCGCTGGGAGTGGGTGCCGAGACCGGGCTGCTGTTGCGCATGGCACCCGGTGTGCTGTGGGTCAGCGCACTGCTGGCCGCCATGCTGAGTTTGCAGCGCCTGTTTGCCACCGACTATGCCGATGGCTCGCTGGAGCAAATGGTGCTGTCGCCAACGCCGCTGGGCCTGTTGGTGTTGGCCAAGGCGCTGGCGCATTTCATCACCTCGGGCTTGCCGCTGGTGCTGATTGCGCCAGTGCTGGGCTTGCAGTTTGGGCTGGATGCGCGCGCTCTGGGCATCTTGATGCTGACGCTGCTGCTGGGCGCCCCTACTTTGAGCCTGATTGGCAGCATTGGTGCGGCGCTGACCTTGGGTGTGCGTGGCGCGGGGGTATTGCTTTCCTTGTTGATCCTGCCGCTCTATATTCCGGTGCTTATTTTTGGTGCTGGTGCGGTGGAGGCCGATGCCGCCGGGCTGGGCTTTGGTGGCCACCTGTCACTGCTGTCGGCCCTGCTGGTACTCTCGCTGTTCTTTTCACCTTTTGCCACCGCTGCTGCCCTGAGGATTTCTTTGGAATGAATAATCGTGTGATTCACTGGTTCAAGTTTGCCTCGCCGCAAAACTTTTACCATTTGGCCGGAAGAATGTGGCCGTGGTTTGCTGGTTTGGCCACCCTTTTGATGCTGGCAGGCTTGTGGATCAGCTTTTTTGTAGCCCCGGTGGATGCCCAGCAGGGCCAGGGCTACCGCATTATCTTTGTGCATGTGCCAGCTTCGCAAATGTCGATGTTCATCTATCTGGTCATGGCAGCCTGGGCCGGGATTGGGCTGGCGTTCAACACCCGGCTGTCAGGCATGGTGGCCTCAGCCCTGGCCCCCACCGGTGCGCTGTTTGCGTTTTTGTCGCTGCTGACCGGTGCGTTGTGGGGCAAGCCAATGTGGGGTGCCTGGTGGGTGTGGGACGCGCGACTGACCTCCACGCTGATTTTGCTGTTTTTGTACCTGGGTTTCATGGCGCTGCAAGCCAGCATTGACGACCCGCGGCGCGCCGACAAGGCCGGTGCTGTGCTGGCGCTGGTGGGTGTAGTGAACGTACCCATCATCTATTTTTCGGTGAAATGGTGGAACACCTTGCACCAGGGGGCATCCGTTTCTCTCAAAGGCAGCTCGATGGCCAGCACCATGCTGACCGGCATGCTGGTGATGGTGGCGGCGTTCTGGATGTACACCATTGCCATGATGCTGCTGCGGGTGCGCAACATCATTCTTGAGCGGGAACGTCATACGGAGTGGGTCAAACATGCAGTGGCATAACGTTTCAGAGTTTTTTGCGATGGGCGGCTACGCCTTTTATGTCTGGGCCAGTTTTGGCATCACCGCACTGGTCTTTGCAGCCGAAATCTGGCAGGTTCGGGCCCGGCACCGTGAACTTTTGCGAAACCTTTTCAACGACCAGGAGTCACAGGCTGACCCCACTCAAAGTTCACCATGAAACCTCGTCACAAACGCGCTGCCTTGATTGGCGGTGGTCTGGCTGCCATTGCCCTTGCCACCTATTTTGTTCTGAACGCCTTTGAGAGCAATCTGGTGTTTTTCTTTTCGCCAAGCCAGATTGCATCGGGTGAAGCACCAAAAAACCGAACCTTCCGGGTCGGGGGCATGGTCAAGACGGGTAGCGTCAAGCGCGACAACCTGACCGTCAACTTCGTCGTGACCGACACCGCGCAGGATGTCAAGGTGGCTTACACCGGCATCCTGCCTGACTTGTTTCGTGAAGGCAAAGGGGTGGTCGCACAAGGCAAGCTCGATGCCACGGGCCATTTCACTGCCACTGAAGTGCTGGCCAAGCATGATGAAAACTACATGCCACCTGAAGCCCAGCACGCCGTTGATCAAGCCCAGAACACCATCAAAACGCTGAAATAAGGACCTTTCCATGATCCCTGAACTTGGTCACTTTGCCTTGATCCTTGCCCTGATGGTGGCTTTGAGCCTGGGCATCATCGCCACAGCCGGCGGACAACAAAACCGTGCTGACTGGATGGCCTTTGCCCGACCCGGCGCACAGGCCATGTGGCTATTGACCGCGTTTTCTTTTGCTTGCCTGACCTACGCCTTTTATACCAATGACTTTTCGGTCCTGTATGTCAGCCAGCATTCCAATTCCAAATTGCCCGACCTGTACCGCATCGCCGGGGTCTGGGGTGGCCATGAAGGCTCATTGCTGCTCTGGCTGATGATGCTCAGCACCTGGATGATGGCTGTGTCGATCTTTTCCCGTCAATTGCCCGATGTCATGGTGTCTCGCGTGCTCGGGGTTTTGGGTCTGGTGGCGGTTGGTTTTCTGCTGTTCATGCTGATCACCTCCAACCCGTTCCTGCGTCTGAGCGACATTCCTGAAGACGGCCGTGATCTCAATCCCCTGCTGCAAGACCCAGGTTTGGTATTTCACCCACCGCTGCTTTACATGGGTTATGTCGGCATGGCTATTCCCTTTGCCTTTGCCATTGCCGCCTTGCTCAATGGCCGACTCGATGCGGCCTGGGCCCGCTGGTCACGCCCCTGGGCCACTGCCGCCTGGATATTTCTGACCGTCGGCATCGCCCTGGGCTCGTGGTGGGCCTATTACGAATTGGGCTGGGGTGGCTGGTGGTTTTGGGACCCGGTCGAAAACGCCTCGTTCCTGCCCTGGCTGGTCAGCACGGCCTTGATTCACTCGCTGGCGGTCACCGAAAAACGCGGCCTGTTCAGAAACTGGACCATCATCCTGGCCATCACCTCGTTTTCATTGAGTTTATTGGGAACCTTTTTGGTGCGCTCGGGTGTTCTGACCTCGGTCCATGCTTTTGCCACCGACCCAAAACGCGGCGTTTTTATTCTGCTGTTCCTGGCCGTGGTGGTGGGGGGTTCACTCATCTTGTTTGCGCTACGGGCCAGCAAAGTGCGGGCCGGTGGCAACTTTGCTCTCGTGTCACGTGAAACCTTCTTGCTGATCAACAATGTCTTGCTGACCACGGCAGCGGCCAGTGTCATGCTGGGCACCTTGTACCCCCTGATTGTAGATGCCTTGAATCTGGGCAAGCTCTCGGTAGGTCCGCCCTACTTCAATGCCGTGTTTGCCCCGATCATGATGCCGGTGCTGCTGTTCATGGTGATCGGCTCCTATGCCCGCTGGAAAAATGACAGTGTGGCCGAACTGGTGAAAAAGCTGCGTCCTATTGCCATTGTTTCCGTGCTGCTGGGTTGCAGCTTGCCACTGCTGGCTGGGCCGTGGTCAGCCATTGTGGCTGTGGGCCTGACTCTGTCAGTCTGGATCATGCTGGCCTCAGTGGTTCAGATTTACCGACATGTCAAGGACATGGGACCAGGGCGAACTACACCACTGTCTTACTGGGGCATGCATGTGGCTCATCTTGGTATTGCGGTGTGTGTCATTGGCATCACCATGGTCAAGGGCTACGAGACTGAAAAAGATGTCCGCATGGCCTTTGGCGACACCGTTTCGGTGGGTGGTTATACCTTCCGTCTGACAGGTATCAGCGAGCGACGTGGCCCCAACTACCTGGCCGATGTTGGCACGGTCGAATTGCTTCAGGGTGACAAACTACTGAAAACACTGCATCCGGAAAAGCGTAGCTATTTTTCCTCCAGCATGCCGATGACTGAAGCGGCCATTGACAGCGGATTGACACGGGACGTGTACGTCTCGCTGGGTGAAAAACTCGAAGATGGCCCAAAGGCTGCCTGGGCCATGCGGGTCTATCACAAACCGTTTGTGACCTGGATCTGGGTCGGCTGCCTGATCATGGCATTTGGTGGCGGCATGGCAGCACTGGACAGGCGTTACCGCAAGAACCTGGCACAAAGCACAAAGCATGGCAGCAGCAACACCCTGGTTGATGCCGCTGGCAAACCGCCAAAGGCTAAACCGCAAACCATTCCAGCATGAAAAAAACCCTGATTCCACTGCTGCTTTTTATCATTCTGGTCATTTTTCTGGCCATCGGGTTGACCCGTGACCCCAGTGAAATTCCCTCTCCGCTGATCGGCAAACCAGCACCAAGCTTTACCGCACCGGTGCTTGATGGCACCGGCCTGCAATTTTCCAACAATGACATGTTAGGCAAGGTCTGGTTGCTCAACACCTGGGCCTCCTGGTGTGTCGCCTGTCGCCAGGAACACCCCCTGCTGGTTGAGTTGTCTAAAAACAAGCTGCTGCCCATCGTCGGACTCGATTACAAGGACAAAGACGCTGATGGTCTCAAATGGCTCAGCCGCTATGGCAACCCCTATGACGTGTCCATTGCTGACCGGGATGGCCGCATCGGCATTGATTTTGGTGTCTATAAGGTGCCCGAGAGCTTCTTGATCGACAAGATGGGGATCATCCGCTACAAACAAATTGGTCCTTTTACAGAAGAATCCATCCGTGACAAATTGCTGCCCTTGGTACGGGAGCTCCAAAAATGAAAAATTGGCTAGCCCTGTTTCTGGCATTTCAATGCGCGATGGGTGCGCATGCCAGTGAAGCCACACCCCTGGCTGATGATCCAGTGGTTGAACAACGCCTGATCGTCATTGCCGAAGAGTTGCGTTGCCTGGTTTGCCAAAACGAATCATTGGCAGGCTCACGTGCCGACCTGGCCATGGATCTGCGGCGTGAGGTTCGCACCTTGATCAAGTCGGGCAAGACTGATGCAGAAATCAAGGAATTCCTGGTTAGTCGGTACGGTGACTTTGTGCTGTATCGCCCACCCGTCAAACCTTCCACCTGGCTGTTATGGTTCGGGCCCTTGATATTGCTGCTGGGTGCTCTGTGGATACTGATCAGCATGGTACGGCGCAACCAGCTTGAACCAGACCTACCGCCACTCGACGACCAGCAGCGCGCCAAAGCCCAAACCCTTCTTCAAGACATTGACTCCCAAAAATGAAGCTCTTTATTGGTATTGCAGTGCTGTTGACGCTGTTGGTGGTGGTTTGGCTGATTTGGCCCTTGCTACGCTCCAAAACAGGACATGGTGTCTCCAGCAATCGCCTCAATGCTGCCATTCATCGTGATCAACTGCTGACTTTGGAGACCGACCTGGCACGAGGTGTCATCAGCCAGCAGGACTTTGAAACCACCCGCGATGAACTGCAATTGCGCCTGCTTGATGACACCCAGAGCTTCGAGACACCCACCACTCAACAGGTCAATCGTGGTTTTTGGTCGGCACGACGCACGGCCACCGCCATTGGCTTGAGTGTGCCGATGCTGACTGCTGGTATGTATATGCAGTTGGGAACACCAGCCTCCATCGACCCGGTCACAACCGCCAATGTCAAAGATCAGCAAATCAGACAGATGATCGACACCCTGGCTGAACGGCTCAAAGCCAATCCCGACAACCCTAAAGCCTGGGTCATGTTGGCTCGCTCCTACAAGGTGATGGGACGATTTGACGAAGCCATTCACGCCTTCGAGAAAGCGGGAGCCCTGGTAAACACCGAACCTGATTTACTGGTGGACTATGCCGATGTCATCGCCGTCCAGGCCCAAGGCAATCTGGAAGGCAAACCACTGGAGTTGGTCAACCAGGCCTTAAGCATCAGTGCACAGCATCCCATGGGCTTGATGATGTCAGGCGTTGCAGCTTATCGACGTTCTGACTTCAAGCTGGCCATCAATCAATGGGAGAAGTTGTTGACTGTTCTACCACCGGGTTCACCGGATGCACAGCAGATTGAGGCAGATATTGCTGACGCACGCGTCAAGGCTGGTATCGCGCCACCAACGCCTAAAGCCTTGCTCCCGGCCCCGGCGCAACGCATTGAGGCAGCCAACGAGACCGGCAAGTTAGCCCCAGTGCCGCAGGGCGCAGCAGGCAGCATGACCCCTGAAATGATCAACCAGATGGTGGACCGCCTGGCAGCACGCCTGAAACAAAACCCTGGCGATGTCCTTGGTTGGGCACGACTGGCCCGGGCCTACAAAGTGCAGGGACGGCTTGATGATGCAGTGGTAGCCTACGCCAAAACCGGCCAGTTGCTCGACAGCGATGCCGACCTGATGACGCAATACGCTGACTTGCTGGCAACCCGTGCCAACGGTAATTTCAAGGGCCAACCACAACAGCTCATCAACAAGGCACTGACCATCAATCCAAAGCATCCCATGGCGCTCATGATGGCAGGCCAAGCCGCTTACAAAGCAGCCGATTACGCCAAAGCGATCAACCACTGGGAAACTGTGTTAACCGTGTTACCACCAGGTTCACCTGATTTCGAAGAGGTCAAGGCTGAGATCATGAAAGCCAAAGCAAGCCTGGGTAAAAAATAGCGAATTCATTAAGGCTTTTTTTTGCCTTTTGACCCACAACCTCGCTAAAAGATGAATCAAATAGAGCTGGATAAAACTGTGGATAAATTATCCTGAATCTGACAGTTATCCACAGTTTTTAAAAAATCTTCAACTTGTTCATTTTTGTTGGCTTCTTGAAAGCACACTGATCAACAGTTAAAAAAATTTCATAACATGTTGATTTTAAAAAATAAAAATAACTTTTCCACAATTTTTTGAAAGCTTAATTACTACTACTGTCTTAAAAATCAGAAAAGAAAATAATACAACGAAGTCCATCAGCCCCTGAAAAGTTCCAAAAGAGATTTTTTGTTTTCATCTGTGTATAAATTGGATTGAGGTGTTCTTGCGCGTGGCTGAGCCGGCCTGATCAAGTAAGATTTGGGGGTCCAACAAGCACACTAGGAGCCTGTCGGACTTATGCCATCGATAGCGAAAATCGGCCCCAGCGGTCGATTCGCAGCCGATGTTCCATAAGTCCCACAAGCACCTAGACTCAAACTTCTTTCACTCGTTGCAGAACAGGTCCGTGGTAAATACATTCGAAATCAAAAGCACTCAGTTACCCTTGGTGTCGCTTTTACTCAAAACAGCCGACTTGCAACAGCTTGGTGCTGATCTGCTGGGACAATACGGACCGACAAGCGAAAATGCTGGTTTTTTTGAAGATGATGCTTTGGTGCTTGATTTTTCCAGACTAAACGACCAGGTTGCCCCGGAAGATATAAAAAACCTGCTCGATCAGCTGTCAGTGTGTCACCTGAAACCACTGGCATTTCGGGGTGGCAAGGGCGACGAAATTCAGGTGTTGAGAACTTTTGGTCTGGTGGAAGCACCGCTGGACTTGCCACGTGGCAAGGCTGCGGCCAAACCGGTCGCCACAGTCGCCCACGAACCTCTCCCTGAAGTCATCAAGGAAGTACGGGTTGAAGTGCCCGGACCTGCTACTTTGGTGATTGACAAACCGGTTCGTTCAGGACAAAAAGTTTATGCCCGTTCGGCCGATCTGGTGGTTCTGGCCATGGTCAACCAGGGGGCTGAAGTGGTGGCAGATGGCAACATCCACGTCTACGCGCCATTGCGTGGCAAAGCCATGGCGGGTGCCAATGGGAACACTCAGGCACGTATTTTTTCCCTTTGTCTTGAACCTGAACTGATCTCGATAGCTGGCGTTTACCGAACCAGCGAAAATCCGTTGCCAACCAACATTCAAGGCAAGCCCGCACAAGTGCGTTTAAGCAATGACGGCCAGGAAAAGCTGCTTTTCGAAGCCTTGAACTCCTGATATTTACTGAAAGAATTTGTAGACATGGCAAAAATCATTGTGGTGACCTCTGGCAAGGGCGGTGTGGGCAAGACCACCACCAGCGCCAGCTTTTCAACCGGACTGGCCTTGCGGGGCCATAAAACAGCCGTCATTGATTTTGATGTCGGTCTGCGTAATCTGGACCTGATCATGGGATGTGAGCGTCGTGTGGTGTACGACCTGATCAACGTCATTCATGGTGAGGCTAATTTGAATCAGGCACTGATCAAGGACAAACAATGTGAAAACCTGTACGTATTGGCTGCCTCGCAAACGCGAGACAAAGATGCCCTGACCCAGGACGGCGTTGAAAAGGTTCTCAATGACCTGGCTGCGATGGACTTTGAATACATTATTTGTGATTCACCTGCCGGAATTGAAACCGGTGCCATGATGGCCATGCATTTTGCCGATGAAGCCTTGGTGGTCACCAATCCCGAGGTGTCTTCGGTGCGTGACTCAGACCGAATTTTGGGCATGTTGTCGAGTAAAACCAAACGCGCCATGCAGGGTTCAGAGCCGATCAAGGAGCATTTGCTGATCACCCGCTACAACCCGGCACGGGTTAATCAGGGACAGATGCTGTCCTTGCAGGATATTCAGGACATTTTGCGCATCAAGCTCATTGGTGTGATACCCGAAAGCGAAGCTGTGCTGCAAGCCTCCAATCAAGGGGTGCCAGCCGTTCATATGGCAGGTAGTGATGTCTCGGAAGCCTACAAGGACGTGATTGACCGTTTTTTGGGCGAAGATAAACCCCTGCGTTTCACCGAACCACCCAAGCAGGGTTTGCTCAAGCGACTCTTCGGGGGAAAGTAAGTCATGTCCTTTTTTTCATTTTTCCTGGGCGAAAAAAAGAAAACTGCTAGTGTTGCCAAAGAACGGCTACAGATTATCCTGGCGCATGAGCGCAGTGGCCGCAACCCCTCGACGCCAGACTATCTGCCTGATTTGCAGCGTGAGTTGATTGCCGTCATCAGTAAATACGTCAAAATCAATCCTGATGACATCAGGGTCAACCTGGAGCGTCAGGATAATCTGGAAGTTCTGGAAGTGAAGATTGAATTGCCTGACAAACGATAACATTGACGTTAAGCGAGGCCTAAAATCCATCGTCTAAAGACAGGCATTTGAGTCTGTTTAAAACGGAGCCATCATGAGCAAGCATCAAGGTATCAACACGCTGAGCCTGATTTTTATGGGCGTGACTTCCCTATTCTTCAGTGCTGCACAGGCGGCTGACAAAACGGGTCAGGCGGTGGTTCAGGAAGTCTGCGCCAATTGTCATGCCACCGGCAAAGATGGAGCTCCAAAGATTGGTGACGTAACGGCCTGGACCCAGCATTCCAAAAACGGACTCATCAAACTCACTGAAAACGCGATTGCCGGCATTGGAAAAATGCCAGCCCACGGGGGGCAATCCAACCTCAGTGATCTGGAAATCAGTCGAGCGGTAGCGTTCATGGTGAGTTTTGGCAACGCCGCTGACCCCAAGAAGCCTTACGCCTCACCCACATCCATCACGGGTGAAAAACTCGTTCAAGAGCGCTGCGTGGCTTGTCACGAAGAAGGTAAAGAGGGTGCGCCAAGAATAGATGACTTCAATGCCTGGAAACCCCGTTTGCAAAAAGGCGTTGATGGATTGGTTCAGTCAGCCATCACCGGCCATAAAGCCATGCCATCACGCGCTGGCATGGCCAACCTGAGTGATACCGACCTGCGTAACGCAGTCACCTATCTGGTGGTTCAAAGTGCCACTTACAAACCAAAATAAAGACGCTCGCCAGATCACATTTAGCTATTAAAAATATAGCTACTCAGGCTTCTTAATAAACCGTTGTGCCCCTACCACGGCCTGGTAAGCCGTGGCAATGGCAATGCCCGCTCCGCTGCGTGAGCGAATCCAGTCATGGTGGGCCAAAATGGAGCCGACAGCGAACAGCCTCTCGTGAAAGATGCTGGTGTCTTTGCGCAGCGGCCTAAAACGGTGATCCACTTCAATGCCGGCGCGATGAATGGGGTGGCCACGCGGATCGGTATAACGTTCCCGGTACCACTCGGCGCGGCTGCTGGGTTGGGTTACCGGCAAGTTCAGCAGGTGCTCGGTGATCCCGTCAGGGTGGGCGTCAAGGCCGCCGCTCAAAAACCGTCCGGTGGCCAGTATCACGGCTTGCGCGTGGATGCGAATGGCACCATAGCTGTCGCTCAGTTCCAGGGTGGCAGCATCGGCGGCCAATGTCAATGCTGTGACTTTTTGCTGTGGAATCAGCGTGGCACCTCGTTGCGGCAGAGCCTGCTCGAATAGCTCGCGCAGCCGCAGGCCCGCGACTGCCGGCGGCATGGTGGGAATCTCGAAAATGGTCAGACCGGTGAGTCGCTCCAATTCAGCGTGAACCTGGTCCGGGTCATGCATGCCCAGAATGGCTGGCAGACCCATCACGGTGGCATGGCCAGCCACGCCCTTGAGCAACTCGGCCAGCCTGGCCCGGGTGGCGGGCACTTGCAGAGCGCGTGCCATCACTTCCGGGTAAACCTCACCGCGTTCCATGTCAGGAAAGCTGATCCGACGGGTGCTCAGCGCTGGCCACTGAGTGCGTAAATTGGCCACCATCTCGGTACCACTGAATCCCTTGAGTCCGTGGATATCCACGATCACACAAGCGGCTTTGTCGGCCAGTGCCTGGGGCCCGGCCGCCATGGTGAGCGGCACGCATAACGTGGGCTTGAGTGTGCCGATGGGGCTTAACGCCATGATATTTTGCTTGCCCGGCGATGTGTAGGTCAGGCCAAATTCCGTCAGGAACGCAGTAAATTCGGCAAATGCCTGCTGAATGTCAGTGGCTGCTATCCGGCTTAACGGATGCTGAGGTGAGCTTGTGCGTAGCGTCTGCAGGGCTTGCCAGGGATCGGTCATTGTGTGGGGAACCCCATCGGGTTGGCCCAGCAGGTCCAGATAACCAGTGGTATAGGCCACTGCACCGGTGTTGCCTACCTGTGCCGTGCTGATGCCACGGTTCAACGCAAAGATGGAAGCGGCAAAACCGGCGATGCCAGAGCCAATCACGGCGAGCTCGGTGGTGAAATGACGGGTTGACTGTTGCGTGTGCTGCATCAAGTGTCCTCCAGTTTGTCCAGACCCAGCAGCCCGCAATGCATCGCTTCGGCCAGTTCGATCTGTGCAGCCTGCTGGCCCCAACTGATACTGCGCTGGCCCTTGAAGCGTTCGTTGAAAAAGTCACGTAAATGTGTCAGACCATTGCCGTCCTGATAGTAGCCTTGATCGTACAAATATGAACCAATGCGGATGCCACAGAACGAACCCTGGCAGGGCCCCTTGCCTGCGCGTGAACGCAGGGCGATCGACTCTAAAGTGGGTTGTGTGTCAATACCCGGCGCACCAGCAGCGATTTGGGCAATGGCAGACTGTGGCAGCATTTCGCATTCGCACAGAATCAGGTCGCAGGCGTCGCGCTGTTGCTGCCCTTTTCTGGGTGCCATGGTGGCCTCGCTCCAACTGCACGCACTGTCGTCGGGCAATGGCTCACTGGCGGTGCGGCACGCCAGGTGGTTGCCCAGCCGCATAGCCACCAGGTCAGCGGTTTTTTCAGCCATTAGCCGGTAGGTGGTAAGTTTGCCACCGGTGATGGTACAAAAGTTGCTCAAGCCTTGGGACTGATGGTCAAGCAGCGCAAAGCCACGGGTTGCGGCACGGTCCGAGGCAGTGCCAGCAGCCTGCAACAGCGGCCGCACCCGGCTGAAGGCACGAATGTAGCGTGTGTTGGCCAGCGCCGGAATCATCGCTGCGCCTTCGCGGATATTGCGGTCAACTTCCTCTACGGTGGGTCCGACGCTCTCCAGATCGTCAATCCGTGACGAAGTGGTGCCCAGTAAAGATACCGTGCCACCGGGCACCAGAATGTCACCATCACCGGGTGGGCGCAAACGGTTCACCACATGCTGCGTCAGCCGGTCGGAGGTGACCAGCAGGGTACCTTTGGCGTACAACAGGTGCACATCCTGGCAGCCAGCCAACTGGGCAATGTTCATCGACCAGGCACCACCGGCATTGACGAACTGGCGGGCCCGGATGCTGATCTGGCGCTGGTTCAGAGGGTCGCGACAAGTGGCTGAGCGGATGTGACCGTCGACCCTCTCAAAACCCAGCACTTCAGTATGCGGCAGGTAGACACTGCCTTGGGCTTGGCGGGCATGTTCCACGTTGAGCAGCGCCAGGTGAAACGGGTCAATAGAGGCATCGGGCACACGAACCACTTTGATCATCCGGTCTGACAGCAGTGGCTCCAGGCGCCGTGCTTCGTTCAGACTCAGTTCTTCACAGTCAATGGCGGCGCGCTGGCACAGGGTGGGAAACTGGTCGGCAAAAGCCAGGTCGTCGCCTTGCACCGCGACATAAAGGCCACCGACCGATTCGATGCACTGTGGCGCCAGCCGTTTGAGCAAGGCACCCTCTTGCCGGCATTCAATCGCCGCCTCGAGGTCGGTCGAGACATACCGCCCGCCTGAGTGCAGCAGCCCGTGGTTGCCGCCCGAGGCACCGGCACACAGGTCGCGTTTGTCAATCAGGATGCTGTGAATGCCGCGCAGCGCCAAATCGCGCATGATGCCTGCGCCAGTGACACCGCCGCCGATGATCAGCACCTCGGTTTCAAGAATGCTGTCGCTGGCGGCGCTGCGGATGGGAATAACGCTCATGGTGGCTCCGGTGTTGGCGCAGGGTTCAGACCAGCAGGTCAGCACCCAGATAGAGTTGCTCGTTTTTGCCCAGAATGCCCAGCGACAGGCAAATCAGCGTCCACAGATGCACGATGCCGTAGTGGCCACCATAAAACTGCCCGATGTCGTGCATCTGGGAATGGCAGTTGTGGCAGGGTGTCAGCACATAGGCGGCTCCTGTGGCCTCAATCTGGTCAAACTTGCGCTTGCCGTAATTGCGCCGGTGCTCCGTCATGCCGGCCTGCAACGCACCGCCACCACCACCGCAACAGTAGTTGGCACTGCGGTTGGGCTGCATGTCGATGAAGTTGTCAGCGCCTACCAGGGTCTTGACGACAAAACGCATGTCGTCGGCAATTGCATCGCCATACGACTTGCGCACAATCATGCAGGGGTCTTGTACCGTGAACTTGATGTTTTTGGTGTTCCAGCGCGCATCGACTGGCAGCAAGCCTTCGCGAATCCACTGCGCATAGTAGGTCACGATGCTCTCCAGCCGGAAGTTGGCCTGCAGGCCAAAACGCTCGATGCCGTGCCACATGGTGTAGTAGCTATGGCCGCATTCGGTGTTCAGCCAGACCTCGCAACCCAGGTCATTGACGGCGTTGACGCGTTTTTCGATCACCTGTTTCCAGGCCTCTTGGTTGCCGCTGAACATGCAAAAATTTTCTGCCGCCCAGCCCTTGCTGGCATAGGTCCAGTCGGCCCCCACAATGTCGAAAATCTTCCACAGTGGCACCATCTCGTCGGGCTCACTCATGGGTTCGCGTGAATTCTGGTTGACAAAAAAATGCGCGCCGTGTTTGTCAATCGGTGCCTGCAAGTGCCTGAATTCGGGTTGCTTGGCGCGCACTTCTTCCAGCACATCAGTCACAACAAACTCAAAATCGGCCGGTGACATGCCCATGGCGCTGGTGGTGTCGGTGGATCGGGTCATCTCGCAAGAGCGAACGATGCCCTTGGGTTTGTGGTCTTGTGGCCAGTTTGATCGCGCCAGAAACACCAGTTTCGAGACATCGATATTCATCGGGCACACATATTCGCAGCGCTTGCACAGCGTGCAGATCCAGATCCAGGGCGTGTTGGAGAGCTCTTCGTTCATGCCCAGCATGGCCATGCGGATGAATTTGCGCGGATCCATGTTTTCTAGGCCCGAGGCCGGACAACCTGAGCTGCACAGTCCACAGCTCAGGCAGGCCTCGAAGTTGGCACCAATGGGTAGCAGTGCCAGCGCCGCTTGCTTGAAGTTGAGGGTCGATATAGCCGTTTGAACCATGAATGCCTCTTGCAAAATGTGTTCGGTGAGCCAACTTTTACGCCTTGCAGTATGGCACTGAAGACCCGGCCTTTGTCGTGGTCAGCCTCAAATTTGATGCCACCAGGCCAGCGGCCCGCACCATTCACGTCGGCGCGGTGTATCGTTCGCCCGGGCCACTGAAAATCAGCCCCTTCAGCCTGCAGCAGCGGTACCGTGATAGCTATTTATTTGATAGCTCGTTGCGCATGACCTGTAAGGGCTGGAAGCACTTTTTATCCCATACCGACCGACACCATGACCTACCAAGCCAACCCCAAACGTTACGACAGCAGCATGACCTGGCGCCGCAGCGGTCAAAGCGGCCTAAAACTTCCCGCCATCACCCTGGGCCTGTGGCACAACTTTGGCGATGCCACACCACTGCAGATGCAACGCGACATGTTATGCACTGCGTTTGATGCCGGCATTACCCATTTTGATCTGGCCAACAACTACGGCCCGCCTTATGGCGGCGCGGAAACCAACTTTGGCGCGCACCTGCGCCGCGACTTCAAACCCTACCGTGACGAGCTCATCATCTCCAGCAAAGCCGGCTACGACATGTGGCCCGGACCTTATGGCCAGGGTGGCGGCTCGCGCAAATATGTGCTGGCCAGCCTTGACCAGAGCTTGCAGCGCATGGGGCTGGACTATGTCGATATCTTTTACTCGCACCGTTTCGACCCCGACACCCCGCTGGAAGAAACCATGGGTGCGCTGGCCAGCGCGGTGCAGCAGGGCAAGGCGCTTTATGTGGGTGTCAGCAGCTACTCGGCCGTCAAAACGCGCGAAGCCGCCGCGATTTTGAAGAGCATGGGCATCCAGGCACTGATTCATCAGCCGTCCTACAACCTGCTCAATCGCTGGATCGAAGAAGACCTGCTGGATGCGCTGGGCGAGCTCGGTATGGGCTGCATTGCCTTCAGTCCGCTGGCGCAGGGCCTGCTGACCGACAAGTACCTCAACGGCACACCGGCAGATGCCCGCATCAATCGGCCGGGCGGGGGTTCATTGAAGCCCGAGCACCTGAGTGACAGCAACCTCAAACACGTGCGAGCCTTGAACGACATGGCGCTGGCACGCGGCCAAAGCCTGGCGCAAATGGCCACTGCCTGGGTGTTGCGCGATGCCCGCGTCACCTCGGCGCTGATTGGGGCCAGCCGCCCGGCCCAAATCACCGAATTGGTGGGCACCCTGCAAAACCTGCATTTTTCAAGCGATGAATTGGCTGCCATTGACCAGTTTGCGGTAGAGGGCGGTGTCAACCTGTGGCAACGCTCCAGCAGCGTCAGAAGCTAAAGACCTGGTACGCCACGGCATGCCTAATGAATGGCTCGACCAACCCTCACCGGACACCATGACGGGCACGTCTGTGGTGCTAGCCGGTCGCACGCCCACCTTGCTGGCCTTGGGGGCCATTGGCCTGTGGAGCTCTCTGGCTACGCTGGGTGTGGCGCTGGGCCATATTCCCCCATTTTTGCTCACCGGCCTGTCGCTGCTGATTGGTAGTCTGATTGCGCTGCCACTGTCAGGATTCAATCTGGCACGCTGGCGGGTGCCCTGGTCAACCCTGGCATTGGGCGTGTATGGGCTGTTCAGCTACCATTTTTTGTTGTTTCTGGCGCTGCGTCACGCACCGCCGGTGCAGGCTAACCTGGTGAACTACCTGTGGCCGCTGCTGATGGTGGTGCTGGCCCCGGTCATTTTGCCGGGCATCCGGCTGCGCGGGGTGCATCTGGTGGCGGCGCTGCTGGGCTTTGCGGGGGCGGCGGTGGTCATTTTGGGGGCTTCGGCCGGGTTGCCCGCTACCGGAACGGCCGGCGTGGTCTTGGCCTGGGGTTACCTGCCGGCGCTGGGGGCGGCGTTCATCTGGGCCAGTTACTCCTTGCTGACACAGCGGGTGGCGGCTTTTCCAACCGCGGCCATTGGCAGCTTTGCGCTGGTGTCAGGCTTGCTGTCGCTGCTGTGCCACCGGTTGATGGAGCCTGCCGTGGCCCTGAATCTGCACGACTGGACGTTAATAGGCATCATTGGCCTGGGGCCCATGGGTGCGGCGTTTTTTCTGTGGGACAAGGCGCTCAAAACCGGTGACGCGCGCCACATTGGTATCTTGAGTTACCTGACACCCTTGCTGTCAACCGCCCTGCTGGTGCTGGTGACGGGTCGGCCTTTTGGCTGGAACATTGCGGTGGCGGCGGTGATGATTGTGGCGGCCGCCCTGATTGGTACCCGTTCGTCCTAGGAACTGACATCATGCTCCAACTCACCGATATTCAAGCCGCTGCTGAGCGTCTGCAAGGCCACCTGCTGCACACACCCTGTGTGGCTTCACGCACGCTGTCGGACATCACCGGGGCGCAGGTTTACCTGAAGTTTGAAAACCTGCAGTTCACCGCGTCGTTCAAGGAGCGTGGTGCCTGCAACAAGCTGGCCCTTTTGAGCGCACCAGAGCGGGCCCGGGGGGTTGTCGCCATGAGCGCGGGCAACCACGCCCAAGGGGTGGCCTACCATGCCCAGCGGCTGGCGGTGCGCGCCGTGATCGTCATGCCGGTGTTCACGCCGGGTGTGAAGATTGAGCGCACCCGCGGTTTTGGTGCCGAGGTGGTGTTGTACGGCAACACGCTCGACGAGGCGCGCAACCACGCCTTGCAGTTGGCCAGCCAGCAGGGGCTGGTGTTTGTTCACCCTTATGACGACCCCGACATCGTGGCCGGACAAGGCACGGTGGCGCTGGAAATGTTGGCCGACGTGCCCGATCTTGACACGCTGGTGATTGCGGTGGGCGGCGGCGGACTGATTGCAGGAATGGCCACTGCCGCGCGGGCCATGCAACCCGGTATTGAAATCATTGGTGTGCAAAGCGTGCGATTCCCGGCCATGTTCAACGCCATCAAGGGCACCCAACATCCGCTGGGAAGCAGCAGCATTGCTGAGGGGATTGCTGTGGGCACGCCCGGCAAGCTGCCACAAGACATCATTCGTCAGCAGGTCAACGATCTGGTGCTGGTCGATGAGGGCGACATTGAACAAGCCATCGTGCTGCTGCTGGAGGTGGAAAAAACCCTGGTTGAAGGCGCTGGAGCCACCGGGCTGGCAGCCCTGCTGAAGTACCCCGAACGCTTCCAAGGCAAGCGTGTTGGCCTGGTGCTGTGTGGCGGCAATATCGACCCGCTGCTGCTGGCCGCCATCATCGAACGCGGCATGGTGCGCGCTGGCCGCCTCGCCCGCTTGCGGGTCAGTGCCCGTGATGTGCCAGGTACGCTGGCCGTCATCACCGCCACAGTGGCGCAGGCGGGTGCCAACATCAACGAGGTGCACCACCAGCGCGCCTTTACCACGCTGGCAGCACAAAATGTGGAGGTCGAGCTGGTCATCCAGACACGCGGTCCGCAGCACATCAACGAGGTGGTCGCCGCCCTGCAGGGCGCGGGCCTGACAACCCACATGGCAACGGCCGACAAATTCCTGACTTGAAGCAACACACAAGCGGGGCCCTTGGGTAAACTTGACATCCGTTTAAGGAGTTGTTTCATGAATGTTCTTCTGGCCGTTGATGGCAGTTCTTACACCAAGAAAATGCTGGCTTACCTGGCTGCGCACGACATGTACTCGGCAAAAAACCAGTACACCGTGTTGACCGCCCAGTTGGTACTGCCGACGCAGGCGCGCTCAGCGTTAGGCAAGGAACTGGTTCGTAAATATTACGAAGACGAGGCCATGCGCGTGATGGCACCGGTGACCAAGTTCCTGGCGCGTCATGGCATCACCGCAGAAAACATCTGGAAAATCGGAAAGCCCGGCGAATTGATCAGCAAGATTGCCACTGAAGGCAAGTTTGACCTGATCGTCATGGGCTCACATGGCCACGGTGCGCTGATCAACCTGGTGGTCGGCTCGGTCGCCACCGAGGTGCTGGCAGCCTGCAAAATCCCGGTGTTGATCGTGCGCTGAGTTGTCTGGCTAGCTACTGTACTGATAGCTTTCAGCGCAAGCTACAAAAGGGCTGAAGGGCTTTTTGGTGGTATTTTTCCGCAAATCACCGACCCGGAAAGTGGCTACGCCTTGGTTTTACTTTTGATTTCGGTGGCTAACAACGCCACCCTGGCGGCTGATTGCAGTGCGTGGGTCAGCGTGTCCAGCACGGCCGAATCGAGATTCCAGCAATGCCAGTACAGGGCAACTTGAAGGTCGTGTCGGGGTATCAGATTCACCAGTGTGCCGCTGCGCAGACGGTCGCGCACGATGAGCTCCGGTAGCACGCTCACTCCCCAGCCGGCCAGCACGGCCTGTAGCTGACCCTGCGAACTCGGCACATACAACTGTCTGAGTGACACATGCTTGAGACCGCAGGCTTGCGCCACAAACTCGGCTTGCAGATCGTCCTTGCGGTTGAACGCGACAAACGGCAAACTGCTGAAATTGTGCTGACTCAGCCCGTCAGGGCAGTGCTTGGCAGCAAAGGCAGGCTCGGCCACCGCCACATACCGCATCGCCCCCAAAGGTTCAATCTTGCAACTGCGCAAGGCCGAGCGCAGCGTGGTCACACAACCCAGCACCCGCCCCTCGCGCAGCCACTCGAACGTGAAGTCCTGGTCGTCGGTGATGATTTCCAGCCCCAAGCCCTGACGGGCCAGCGGGCTCAGGGCGGGCAGGGCCCAGGTGGCAATGCTGTCGGCATTGACGGCGATCGAGATGCGCTCGTCTTCTCCGGCGGCACCAGCAACGCCAGGTGCAAGCTCTTTCAGGTCACGGTCCAGGTCGGCGCGCAGCAGACGCGTCTGCATGGCGTGTTTGAGCAGCAGGCATCCGGCCGTGGTGGCCTTGAGTGGTCGGCTTCGCACAATCAGTACCGTGCCGACCTGGATTTCAAGTGATCGCAGGCGCTGCGACACGGCCGACTGGGTGATCGACAAACGCACCGCCGCGCGCTCAAAGCCGCCCTCTTCCACAATCGCGGCCAGGCATTCCAGAGCGTCCGGATCAAAAGTACTCATGTCAGGTGAATCAGAATGGCTAATGAAGCAGCAATCAGTTTAATGCCATCCCGCAAAAGGGTGGTCAGATTGCCACGCCCCGGCACAGGTGGCTTGTTTATTTATACGGGTTTTCCCGCGAAATCGGCTGAAACTAACTTCCTGGCCGCTTTTTGAGCTTTAGTGCACCGGCGCGTCCTGCAAAATCTGTCCAACGTCCGGAGGCTTCATGACACTGCAATACACCCTCAAAGAAGGTAACTACCACCTGTATGACCTGAGTACACCCACCAGCCGGGTGACGGGTGAGCACCGTCTGCGTCTGAAAACAGATACTGTGGCGATTGCCTTTGATGCCAGCACCGGTGCCCTGCGTGAGCATGGTAGCCCGCTGCGCATCCACTCCTGGGCCAACAACACGCGCCGACGCCTGCGAGCCAGTGGCGCTTTGGAGCGCGCCAATGACATCGTGGTGGTGTCAGGCCCGTTGCCGGTGGACGAAATCAACAAGTGCCTGGAAATTGATGGCTATTGCCTTGACATGTACACCCGCCTGGCCAGCTTGCCGCACGGTAAAACAATATCGGTGCGCCCGTCACAACCCTCACGTCACACCAGACACTGACAGCCGTGTCGTGGCGGACCGCTACACGCCGCCACCCCGGTGAATGATTTCGTAATAGAGCTTTTCCAGCTCCAGTTTGTGCGTGGTTTCTTCACTGGCCAGAAACTGAAACAACGCCTGAATGGCACCTGTGGGCGCGGTTTTTGCCAGCTCGGTGTAATGCGTCATGGCAACGTGCTCGCGCCCCATGGCATATTGCAGCACTGCCTGGTCGTCCGGGTTGTCGCCCAGGTTGGGCAGGTGAATGCAGTCTGAAAACTTGCTGTCGCTGGCGGGCCGCTCGATTTGCATCTTGACCTGCTCGGCCAGATCGGTACG
>JAIFMA010000112.1 GCA_020048795.1 Rhodoferax sp. | reverse complement strand
CGCGGAAGCGTTTCTTCGCCGCGCTCTTGGTCTTCATTTTGGGCATTTTCATGCTCCTTTTTTTCATTGTGCTCGTGAGGCGTCTGCAAACTATTTGCAGCCTTGATGGCCCCGAGCCACTTATGAATGGCAGGTTTGACCTGCCACTTTCGGGTGACAGATCAAAAAAACCATCATCCAGAGCGATGTGACCCAACACATCACCCTTGTCACCAGTCTGCCATGCCACTGGGTGGCATGGCAAACGCGCGTCAACCCACACCAGGTGCATCGCAAGATACCGCACCCCCTCAATAATCAGACCGCTGTAGCCATTTCAACGACAACAGCCTTGGCGACCTGCTGTTTTTTTCGCCCTGGCGCGATCATCATGATCATCTGCCGACCTTCAAGCTTGGGAAACTGTTCAACCAAAATCGTGTCGCCCAGTTCGTCACGAATCCTATTCAGCAGGGCCATGCCCAAATCCTGATGGGTAATCTCACGCCCCCTAAAGCGCAAGGTTATCTTGCACTTGTCACCCTCAGCCAGAAAACGCCGAATATTGCGCATCTTGATGTTGTAGTCGCCATCATCGGTGCCAGGACGAAACTTGATCTCTTTGATGTCGATTACGGTCTGCTTGGCCTTGGCCTCAGCCGCTTTTTTTTGTTCCTGGTACTTGAACTTGCCGTAATCCATCAGACGACAAACCGGCGGTGTTGCAGTGGCAGCGATCTCCACCAAATCAACGTCCAACTCCCCCGCCATGCGTAAAGCCTCCATCAGGCTCACGACACCCAAAGGCTCGTTTTCTACACCAGAGAGGCGAACCTCTGGCACCATGATTTCCCGATTCAATCGGTGTTTGCGCTCTTCACGTTGACGGCGATCACGAAATTCGGTAGCGATGACTTAATCCTTCACAAAATTGCTACAACAATAGTAGCCAAAACTGCGCTGTAAACGGCCAGAATGTCGTTGAACGACAAACAACTCAAGTGTTAGATTTTTGAGCAACGTCTGCTAAGATTTTTTGTGAAAAATCCTCTAGCGCCATCACTCCAAGGTCTTGACCACCTCGGGCACGCACAGCAACAGCACCAGAAGCCATCTCTTTGTCGCCAACCACGATCAGATAAGGCACCTTTTGCATTGAATGCTCGCGTATTTTATATGTGATTTTCTCGTTACGAAGGTCCGTCTCAACCCTAAACCCTTGATTTTGCAGCGTTTTGGCGACAGTTCGGACATATTGGGCCTGTGCATCGGTAATGTTGAGCACCACAACCTGCACCGGAGCCAGCCAAGTTGGCAGTGCGCCAGCGGTCTCTTCCACCATGATGCCAATAAAACGCTCCAGGCTACCCACAATGGCACGGTGCAGCATGACCGGTCGGTGGCGTGCGCCATCTTCGCCCACATATTCGGCATCGAGTCGCTCGGTCATGAAGAAATCGACCTGGATGGTGCCGCATTGCCACTGACGTCCAATCGCATCCTTCAGCGTGTATTCAATTTTGGGGCCATAAAAAGCACCCTCACCCGGGGTAATTTCAAATTCACAGCCAGATGCGCGCAGACTTTCCATCAGGGCATGCTCAGCCTTGTCCCAGCTCTCATCCGAACCAATGCGTTTGTCGGGTCGGGTGGCGATCTTGTAAATGATGTTCTTGAAACCGAAGTCAGCGTACACCTTTTGCAACAAGGTGGTGTAGTTCACACATTCCGCAAGAATTTGGTCTTCGGTGCAGAAAATATGGCCGTCGTCCTGGGTAAAGCCGCGCACCCGCATGATGCCGTGCAGACCGCCGGAGGGCTCATTGCGGTGGCATTGGCCAAATTCACCATAACGCAATGGCAGGTCGCGGTAGCTCTTGATGCCCTGCTTGAAAATCAGGATGTGGCCCGGGCAGTTCATTGGTTTCAGCGCGTATTCGCGCTTTTCCGATTCGGTGACAAACATGTTCTCGCGGTACTTGTCCCAGTGGCCGGTTTTTTCCCACAGGCCCTTGTCAATGATTTGCGGACCCTTGACCTCTTTGTAGCCGTTGTCGCGATAGACCTGACGCATGTACTGCTCAACCACCTGCCACAAGGTCCAGCCTTTGGGGTGCCAAAAAACCAGGCCAGGTGCATGGTCATCAATGTGAAATAGATCCAGCTCACGACCGAGTTTGCGGTGATCACGTTTTTCGGCTTCCTCCAGCATCTTCAGATGCTGGGCCAAATCTTCCTTGCTGGCCCAGGCGGTGCCATAAATGCGCTGCAGCATTTCATTTCTGTGGTCACCACGCCAATAGGCTCCAGCCACCTTCATCAGTTTGAAATGCTTGAGCTTGCCGGTGCTCGGCACGTGCGGGCCGCGGCACAGGTCTTCAAAATTGCCTTCCCGGTACAGGCTCACGTCCTCATTGGCCGGGATGCTGGCGATGATCTCTGCCTTGTAATGCTCGCCCAGACTCTTGAAATACGCGACCGCCTCATCACGCGGCAAGACACGGCGCAGGATGGGCTCGTCCTGGTTGGCCAGTTCGGCCATGCGTTTTTCAATCAGCGCCAGGTCGTCCATGGTGAACGGACGTTCAAATGAAAAATCATAAAAAAATCCGTTTTCAATCACTGGACCAATCGTCACCTGCGCCTGCGCAAACAAGGCCTTGACCGCATAGGCCAGCAGGTGGGCCGTTGAATGGCGGATCAGATCCAGGCCATCTGCATCTTTGGCGGTAACGATGGCAAGGGTCGCATCCGCTTCGATCAGGGTGCTGGCATCGACCAGTTTGCCATTGACCTTGCCGGCCAGTGCTGCTTTGGCCAGGCCAGCACCAATCGATGCAGCCACGTCGGCCACCGTTACCGCAGTCGGGTAGTCACGTTGCGAACCGTCGGGAAGCGTAATTTGAACCATGGTGATCTGGAAGAAGTTGGGGATGACAAAAAAAAACGCGGGTCAGTCCGCGTCAATACTATGATAAATGGAGCACATCGCGCATAGGACACGCGGGTTACGGCCTTACTTTCTCGTTCTTTTCAAAACAGGGCTGACGGATTTTAACCGCAGTCTTTTGATCGACTTGGCCAGATTTTGCGATTGACCCAACCAGATGCAACGCAACCTGACCGTAATCGCCTCAAAGGCAAAGGAATCCCTGCTTTTTGCGTTAGGATTTGGACGGTGTTTGCATGGCAATGCAGCGATCGTTCCATTTATCAAGAAAAGGACTTCCATGAGCCAAAGTAAATTCCGTTTGGTGACCCGCAGCGACTTTGACGGCTTGGTCTGCGCGGTGTTGCTCAAGGATCTGGACATGATTGACGACATCAAATTTGTCCATCCAAAGGACATGCAGGATGGCAAGATCGACATCACCCCACGCGACATCACGACCAACCTGCCCTATGTGGCAGCGGCCTATCTGTCGTTTGACCACCATGAGTCTGAGACCCTGCGCAACACCGGCGAGCGCAGCAACCACATCATTTCAGCCCACGCACCCTCGGCTGCACGGGTGGTGTATGACTACTACGGCGGTGCCAAGGCGTTTCCGAACATCAGCGACGAAATGATGCTGGCGGTGGACAAGGCCGATTCAGCCCAGTTCAGCCGTGATGAAATACTGACACCTACCAATTGGGTGTTATTGAATTACCTCATGGACTCGCGCACGGGTCTGGGGCGGTTCAGGCAGTTTCGCGTCAGCAATTATCAATTGATGATGGACCTGATTGACTACTGCCGTCACCACGGCATCGACGAGATACTTCAATTGCCCGATGTGGTCGAGCGCATTGAGCTTTATCGCGACCATGAGACCAAAGGACGTGAGCAAATTACCCGCTGCGCCACGGTGCACAACAATCTGGTGGTGCTGGACCTGCGCGAAGAAGAAACCATCTGGGCTGCCAACCGCTTCATGATTTACGCGCTGTATCCGCAGTGCAACATCTCCATTCACCAGATGTGGGGCGTGCAAAAACAAAACACGGTGTTTGCCACTGGCAAATCCATTCTCGACCGAAGCAGCAACACCAATGTGGGCGAATTGATGTTGAAGTACGGCGGCGGCGGTCACAATGCCGCAGGAACCTGCCAGGTCGAGAACGTGCAAGCCCATGATGTGCTGCAAGCGCTGATCAAGCAAATCAACGCAGACGGTTAACCCACACAAAAAAAGCTGGCAGCCCCTGCGAGCTGCCAGTCTTCTACCCTCCTCGGGTACTTTTCAAGCCCAAAGGGCCAGCTTGATCAGTGGAATTGCTCTTCCTCGGTGGAGCCCGTCAGTGCCTTCACGCTTGAAGATCCGCCCTGAATCACCGTGGTGACATCGTCAAAGTAGCCTGCACCCACTTCTTGCTGGTGCGACACAAAGGTGTAGCCTTGTTCGCGCGCTGCGAATTCGGGCTCTTGCACCATCTGGGTGTAGTGCTTCATGCCTTCGCCACCGGCGTAGGCCTTGGCAAACTGGAACGTGTTGTACCAGTTGATATGGATACCGGCCAAGGTGATGAACTGGTATTTGTAACCCAGTGCCGACAGGTCTTCCTGGAAAGAGGCGATCTGGCTGTCGTTGAGGTTCTTCTTCCAGTTGAACGACGGTGAGCAGTTGTATGACAGCAGCTTGCCGGGGCAAGCGGCCAGCACGGCCTGGGCAAATTCTCGGGCAAAGCCGATGTCTGGCACACCGGTTTCGCACCACACCAGGTCGGCGTAGGGGGCGTAAGCCACACCACGACTGATGCCTTGCTCCAGACCGTTCTTGACGCGGTAGAAACCTTCGGGGGTGCGCTCGCCGGTCAGGAAAGCCTGATCATTGGCATCGTGGTTGCTGGTCAGCAGGTTGGCGGCTTCGGCATCGGTGCGGGCCAGCACAATGGTGGGCGTACCCATCACGTCAGCGGCAAAACGCGCCGAGATCAGCTTTTCAACCGCTTCGCTGGTGGGCACCAACACCTTGCCGCCCATGTGACCACACTTCTTGACAGCGGCCAACTGGTCTTCAAAGTGGACACCAGCAGCACCGGCAGTAATCATGTTTTTCATCAGCTCGAAAGCGTTGAGCACGCCGCCAAAACCGGCTTCGGCATCGGCCACAACCGGCAGGAAGTAGTCAATGAACTCTTTATCACCCGGATTGACACCACGAGACCACTGAATTTCGTCAGCGCGCTTGAAGGTGTTATTGATGCGGCGCACCATGGCGGGCACCGAGTCGTAGGCATACAGCGACTGGTCGGGGTACATGGTCTCGGAGGTGTTGCCGTCAGCGGCGACTTGCCAGCCAGACAAGTAAACCGCTTCGAGGCCGGCCTTGGCTTGCTGCATGGCTTGACCGGCGGTGATGGCACCAAAGGCGTTGACGTAGCCCTTTTTGGCACCGCCATTGACCAGGTCCCACAGCTTTTCAGCGCCACGCTTGGCCAGCGTTTGCTCGATGGGCATGCTGCCCCGCAGACGCACCACATCGGCTGCGCTGTAGCCGCGCTTGACACCTTTCCAGCGCGGGTTGGTGGCCCAGTCTTTTTCCAGCGCGGCAATTTGCTGTTCGCGGGTAAGCTGAGTTGAGTTTTGAGACATGAAAGCACTCCTGGGTTGGTTGAAACATCGGGCTTTTGCGTCATCATGATGCCTTTGCCATGCGATGTATTCTAGTCTTGTATAAGACTCAGGTTTTATCTTATGTCTTATACAAGACTTTTATTTTTTATATAAAAATCAACAGGTTATGTTTTATATATTGCAATATGAAAACAAGTTTTTCACTTTGAGAAATATTTAACCGGTCTCAGTCCAACAAATTTCAAATTATGAAATCAAGTTACTGCCAATTGAAAAATGTCGATGACATAGTCCACTTCATTTCTGGCAGGGAAGTTCCGCCATTCAAAATCAGACTGCATGGGGATCAGCAGCCGAATCAAGGCTTGCATCGCGATCTGCATCTCGCCATCGCAGACGCCGACACAGGATTTGTATGATGCCGCGGGCAACCTCCACATCCTCACCCATCAACCAATCCAGGTTCTCGCTGGTCAGCCGAAGCAAAACGCTGTCCTTGAGGGCCACCACGGTGGCCGACCGGGGCTCAGGGTCAAGCACAGCCATCTCGCCGACCACCTCGCGCTCGCCAATCAGATTCACGGATTTGCCGGACACCTGAACCTCAAGTTGACCCGAGGCAACGACAAACATGGCGGTACCGGGGTCCCCCTGCGCAAACAAGACTTGCCCTGCTGCCAGGTGGATCTCAGTGGCTGCCAGCGCCGCACTGGCGACATACTCTTCGCGCACCTCGGCGAACAAAGCAGCGCTGCGCAGGATCAGCATTTTTTCGATGGTTAGCATGGTGTTGCGCTCCTGTAATCCTGGGCAGCCCGCGTCTGCCCAGTCTGAAATTTCCCTGAGTAGCGGTTCATCGACGGGTGCCTTACGAACCCCTGCAATCACAGCGCCCAGGCCGGCCGCCGCGAAAGCCGAGCAAGCACGAAGCAGACCACCAACCCGCGCGTTGGCAGCGAGTTCACCCAAAAAATCTCCGACCGGTGCGGCCTCGCTTTGGCTAACGAGCAATTTGGCCGCGCGCTCCTGCATGCTCTCAGCTTCAACCAGCGGCAACATATGCTGCTTGAGGTCGGATTGAATCTGACTGTCGAGCATTTCAATCGCATAGGCGCGCCGCTCGGGTCCGCCGCGCAAGTAGTTCGCATAGGCTTCATGAACATCAGTGTCGATCAATGCGATGGATAACAGCGCAAAGATATTTTCAATACACCGTGTGACCTGATCCTGAGCCACCCGGCCCACCAGCACCAAAGACTCGCTATCCGCCCCCTGAATGTAATGCCAGGCCTGCAACGCAAGCCTGGCACTGTCAACCTCGTTCAGCACCAGTGTGTGCAAGCGGGAACCCTGTAGCGAAGCGCTGCGCAAGCGCCTGCGCCATAACGCGCGCAACAGGACCTTGTGCTCACCATTGCCGAGAGGATGCGGATGCGGCTCGGTCTTCATCAAGCGCCCCAAGAGGCGTTGGTCAGCAGCCGAAGTTGCCATTCGTTCAAGGACAGCCAATAAGGTACATCGCAGTGACACACTCGAGTCCGGCCGGTCATACCACTCGTCCAGCGTGGGCAGTAGCGGATCACCGATGTTGGCCAGGGCGCCGACCGCCGCACGCTGCAAGGCTGGCTGGCTGACGCAACTCAACATCGTGGGCCACAACTTGGCAACACAAATGCCCCCGGCTGCACGCAAGGCCTCCCTGACCACACCACTGTCGGTGTCACGCAGCAAGATCAGCAAGGGACGGTAAAAATGGTTCGAACAAGCCCGGCCCATCAGTTGCGCCACAAACCGTCGGCGTACCGGGTCTGCCGCATGCAAACCTTCAAGCAGTGTTGGCCCAACGGCCAGCACCCCTTCTACGCCACCATGGCGAATCAGTCCAGCGCAAGCGCCCAATCGAACCCGTTCGTCATCCGCGTTCAAATAGGCTGTCAACTCCAGCACCTTGTCGTCGGCATGCGCAGCCAGTGCTTCCAGCAAGGCCCCCTTCACCTCACCGTCAAGTTCGGCAGCGGCGATGCCAACCAGTACCTCAACAGCAATTGGCACATCGCCAGCCTCAATCCGATGGGCCATGTCCAGCCGCACCTCCCTGGACCGATGCTGCAGCAGCGTCAGGGTTTCCTGCCCGGTCAGCGTCATTTCCTGCCCATCCAGTGCGCCAAGGCAGTACAGCACTTCGCTGGCGCGCTCGCTGCTCAAACCTTGTCGCAGCAAGGTTCTCGAAGCCTCATCACTCATGTTGAGCTGACTGGCACTGACCCTGCGGCTGGAAATCGCGACGCGCAATGTGCCAAGGTAACCCCGGTATTGCACGGCGACCAGACCAAGCCAGACGCAAGCCACCATCAGCACAATGGCGGTAATGCCTGCAGAAGCAAACCCCAGCCAGTTGATCATGGCAAACAGCAGCAAACCGGCAACGCCACCCGACAGCGGCTCAACAATGCTCTCCAGCCCCGCCTGCACGCGAATGCGTTGATCCGAAGGCAGGGGCTGAAACAAGGTGACAAATGTGGTTTTGTCCAGCGTGTAGCGAAATGACTGGTCAATCACCTTGTTGCCCACAACCAGGTAAAAAAGCAAATCTGCTGGCCCACCCACAGAGGCGCTCAACACGGTCGCCAGCGACCCCAACAGCAGCAAGCCCGGCAGGGTCAGCAGACCACCGCGAACCCCGAATCGGCGCAACAACCAGGGGGCCAACAACACACTGCAGACCAAACTGATGGTGCCCATCACGGCCGAGTAAACCCCCAGAAACGATGCCATCTCCTGCTCACTCGAAAAGCGCCTGCCAAGCTCCATGTAGAACGCGCTGTCGACCAAAAAGTAGCACATCTGACCCACTGCAACCATCACCACCATCAACACCAGATAACGATTGCGCCACCAGGGTTCGTGGGTCGGCGTGTCCGACGCTTCGGCTTCTGTGTCAGAGTCAAGCTCACCCAGCACCGGGTGATGGCGCAAGATATAAATCACCAGGCCGATGCCAACCCCTGCACCCAGCGCCGACAACAAAAACAGATCTGCCACCGGTATCCCCAGCAGCAGCAGCGGCATGCTCATGCCGCAAACAATGATGGCCACAGGTTCACCAGCGCTGACAAAACTGAACATGCGCTTGCCTTGGCGCAGGTTCATCAACTGGTTGGCCAAACCCCACAACAAGAGGGATGACAACACGAACTCGATTTCAAAATAGACGATGGTGGCAGCCACGACCAGGGGCATCTCAGCCGCCAGTCCGAGACGGAACATCAGCAATACAAGCACCTGGGTGGCCAAGGTTCCGACCAGCAGGGCGCGCAGACCGAGCCGTCTTTCAGCAAAAAGATACAGATACCCCGCAACCGGCACACACAAGGCCTGTGCCAGATAGGCCCACGGCATCGCTGCTGCGCCAAAGGCTTCAATGAACAGCGTGTGGGCCGCTGTTTGCGTGTAAACCCGGGGCACGCCGGAAATGAAAAACGACAACGCAAACAGCAAAATGGTCAGCCTGATTTCAGCTGACAGCGCTGAATAGCGCCAACGCTGGCGAAAAGTCTGCGGGCCACGCAGGTGCGCAGTCACGTCACGCCCTCAGTGCATTTGGGCGGAAAACGCTCAGCACTTGAGCGCAGCCGATCCGCTTGGTACAACGCCATGGCTGGCAGCTCAAGCACAAAGACATCAAACCGGGCTGTCAATGCGAATCCAGGTGGTCTTGGTTTCGGTGTATTTCTCAAACGCGTGCAAGGATTTGTCGCGCCCTACCCCGCTTTGCTTGAAGCCGCCAAACGGCACGGTGATGTCGTCCTCGTCGTATTGGTTGACGTGTACGGTACCCGCTCGAAGCGCACGGGCGATGCCGAGAGCGCGGTTGATGTCACGCGTCCACACTGCCGCTTGCAGGCCGTAGATGTTGGCGTTGGCCTGGCGCACCACCTCGGCTGCGTCGGTAAACGCCATCACCGACAGCACCGGGCCAAAGATTTCTTCACGGCAAATTTTCATCTCGGGCTTAACCCCGGCAAAGATGGTGGGTTGCACATAACAACCGCCGGTCTCGCTCAAGGCTTGCTCACCACCATACAACAGACTAGCCCCCTCGGTCTTGCCACTTTCCACATAACGCAGTACGGTGTCCAGTTGGGTTTTGTCCACGATGGCCCCCATGATGGTGTCAGGGTTGAGCGGATTGGCAGGCGCAAACTTTGGGGCCAGCGCAACGGCTTTTTCCAGAAATGACTGTTGAATGCTGGCCTCGACAAACAGCCGTGACGGTGCGTTGCAGCTTTCGCCCTGGTTAAAAAAGATGCTGCCCACCGCCGCTTCCACAGCCTTGTCCAGATCGGGGCAGTCAGCAAACACGATGTTGGGCGATTTACCACCCAGCTCGGTCCAGGCACGTTTGAGGTTGCTTTGCCCAGCCATCACATGAATTTGCTTGCCCACCCGGGTGGAACCGGTAAATCCGATGCAATCGACATCCATGTGCAGCGCCAGCGGCGAACCTGCCTCGGGGCCGTAACCGGGCACCACGTTGAACACACCAGGGGGAATGCCGGCTGCGATCGCCAACTCGGCCAGGCGCAACGCGGTCAAGGGAGATTTTTCGCTGGGTTTGAGCACCACCGAGTTGCCAGCGGCCAGCGCTGGGGCAATCTTCCAGGCGGCCATGATCATCGGGTAGTTCCACGGCACGATCACGCCGACCACGCCGATGGGCTCGCGGGTGATCAGTGCCAGCGCGGTGCTGGGGGTGGGGGCAATTTCGTCATAGATTTTGTCCACCGCCTCGCCATACCAGCGGATGCAATTGGCGGCGCTGTTGACATCTACCGCGAGTGCGTACTTGATGGGTTTGCCCATGTCCAGTGTTTCCATCAGCGCCAGTTCATCGGCGTGGAACAGCAACTGATCGGCAAACTTGATCATCACGCGCTTGCGGGCGGCCGGAGACATACCGCACCAGCGCTTGTCTTCAAAGGCGGCACGGGCGGCTGCCACGGCGGCGTCGATGTCGGCCTCGGCACAGCGGGCTACCTGGGTCAGCAGGCGACCATCCACCGGGGAGATGCAATCGAAAGTTTGTTGGCTTTGGGCTGGGGTGCGGGCTCCGTTGATGAAGGCGCGGCCGTCATAGGGGGTGCTCATGGGTGTCTTCCTTGGAGGTTGTTTTGGGTGTTGTTGATGCTTGTCGGGTCGGACTGGGTCTGGTTAGGGCTGGTGGGCTTTGGCCCGCAGAATTGGGGTCAGAGCCGAATTCGGTTTGGCGCTGTCAACGATGCCAGACATGTTGGGCCGAATTCGGATCCGACCCCAAATCTGCTACAGCGCTGCGGCACTTTTAGCTGGGCTGCCCTCTGCGCATTATTTGGGTTGCAATGCCGACACTTCAGCACGGGTGGCGGCGGCGATTTCGCGTTCACGCTTGCGGGTTTGGCGGGCCACCCAGACGCTGTAGGCGATCACCACGAAAGTCACCGACACGATCAGCAAAGTGGCGGCGGCGTAAATGGTTGGGTTGATGCCGCGACGGGCATAGCCAAAGATGACTTGCGGCAGCGTGTTGACACCGGGGCCGGACAGAAATTCGGAGATCACCACATCGTCAAAACTCAGCGTAAAAGCGAGCAAGTAGGCGGCCAGAATGGCCTGAAAGATGTTGGGCATGGTGATCAGAAAAAACACCTGAAATGGCCGGGCACCCAGGTCCATGGCGGCTTCTTCAATGGCGCGGTTCATCTCCAGCAGGCGGCTTTGCACCACCACCATGCCGTAGGCCATGCCCAGCAGGGTGTGGCCCAGCACAATCGTCAACATGCCGCGTTGTGGCCAGCCAAAAGCGTTTTGAATGCCGACCATCAACAGCAACAACGACAGGCCAATCACCACCTCGGGCATCACTAGCGGCGCATTGACCATACCCGAGAACAGCGTACGCCCATGAAAACGCCGGTAACGCACCAGCACAAAGGCCGCAAAGGTGGCCAGCACCGCAGAAGCAATGCCCGAAAACGTGGCCACCTGCAGCGACAGCCAGAAACCATCGACGATCTTGGTGTCCTGCGTGAGCGCCTGGTACCAGCGCAGCGAAAAACCGGTGAATTCGGCATCCTGGCGCGTGCTGTTGAACGAAAACACGATCATGAAAAACAGCGGCAGGTACAAAAACACAAAGGTGGCAGCCATCCAGGTCTTGCCAAAGTAGCGCATCAGAAAGTTGTTCATGCTGACCTCTTTAACGTGAAACACCGTTCGTGGTGAGCTTGTCGAACCACCTTTTTGACAAAAATGCCCTTCGACAGGCTCAGCGCGAACGGTTTCATTATTTGGGATGAATGAAGGAGCATGATCGTTAGTGGCGCGGCTCAGCTGCTTCGCCGGTGTAGTGGTAATAGATGGCCAGTGGAATCACGATCAGCCCGATCATCACCACCGCCAGCGCCGAGGCACGCGGCCAGTTGTTGCTGGTAAACATTTCATCCCATACCACGCGGCCGATCATGATGTTTTCCGGCCCGCCCAGCAGCGACGGAATCACAAACTCACCGACACACGGGATGAATACCAGCATGAACCCGGCGATGATGCCAGCCTTGGACAAAGGCACGGTCACCAGCCAGAATGCCTTGAACGGCGTGGTGCCCAAATCGTATGCGGCTTCGAGCAGTCGGAAATCCATCTTGACCAGATTGGCGTACAGCGGCAACACCATGAAGGGCAGGTACACATAAGTCATGCCCACCAGCATCGACACATTGGTGTAAAGCATCTGAATTGGCTCGTCGATGAGCCCTAAGCCCAGCAGCACCTGGTTGATCACACCCTGATCCGCCAGAATGCCCTTCCAGGCATAAACACGCAGCAAAAACGAGGTCCAGAACGGCAGCATCACCATCATCAGCAAGGCAGGGCGCACACTGGCCGGGCTGCGGGCAATGAAGTAAGAAAACGGATAACCAATCAGCAGGCATAGCACCGCAGTCGCCAGTGCGTAGGCGATTGAGCGCACATAAGCCTCGATGTAGATGGTCTGGAACAGTTGGCCACTCGCCTCGGTCGAGCGGAAAATCGTCCAGTAGTTTTCCGGTGGTGGAATCCCAGATGGGCTTGAACGGCGAAATGTCGTTGCCCATATCGACAAAGCTGATGTACAGCAGAATCAAAAAGGGCATCAGAAAGAAAACCAGCAGCCACACATAAGGCACACCGATCACAAAGCGGCGACCAGGTAGTTTGAATCCAGGCGTTGTCATGGCAGGGACCAGAAGAACACCTGGTCTTCCCAGGTGATGTCGAGCATGTTCAGGTGCGAGCCATTGGGCTCGGTGATCTTCATGCGTTTACCCTGTGGTGTCACCACAATGTAGGTGTTGTAAGAGCCAAAGTACGCAATCTCCTTGACCTGGCCATTAAACAGGTTGCGGCTGAGCCCGGGCGGTGCCAGCTTGCCAATGCTGACCTTTTCTGGCCGCACCGCCACCGCCACCGGCATACCCAGGGTGCCGCTGATGCTGTGGCCCACATGGATTTCACCAATGGCGGTTTGCGCCGCACAGTGGTCTGGCTCGTCGATGCTGAGCTTGCCATCGAGCATGTTCACACTGCCAATAAAGTCGGCCACAAAGCGGTTGCGCGGGTATTCGTAGATTTCTTGTGGCGAGCCCACCTGCTGCACTCGCCCCTTGCTCATGACGGCAATGCGACCGGCCATGGTCATGGCCTCTTCCTGGTCGTGCGTCACCATCACGCAGGTCACGCCAACTTTTTCAATGATGTTGACCAGCTCAAACTGGGTTTGCTCGCGCAGCTTTTTGTCCAGCGCACCCAGCGGCTCGTCCAGCAACAGCACCTTGGGCCGTTTGGCCAGGCTACGCGCCAGCGCCACGCGTTGCTGTTGGCCGCCTGACAACTGGTGCGGCTTGCGTTTGGCGTAGGGCCCGAGTTGCACCAGGTCAAGCATTTCACCCACCCGCTGCTGAATGTCGGCCTTCGGCAGGCCCTCACGCTTGAGCCCAAATGCCACGTTCTCCCAAAGGTCCAGGTGGGGAAACAGGGCATATGACTGAAACATCATGTTGAACGGCCGCTCGTAGGGTGCCAGCCCGGCCACATCCTGCCCGCTGAGCAGAATCCGCCCCGATGTGGGCTTCTCGAACCCCGCCAACATGCGCAGCAAGGTAGATTTGCCACAACCCGAACTGCCCAGCAACGCGAAAATCTCGCCTTGTTTGATGGACAAATTGACCTCATCAACCGCCACGGCCTCGTCAAAGCGTTTGACCAGCTTTTCGGTCACCAGATAGTCTTTTCGGGAGTCTTTGTCAGCCATGTGCCCACCTCAGGCTTGCGCCAAGTGAATCAAAACCATAAAAAAAGGCTGTTCGTACAGCGTGTACAAACAGCCTTGTGCTCAGTCAGTTAGAGCGCTTACTTGCCCTTTTTGAACGCGTTATAGGCCGTGGCCATCGCTTCGCGGGCTTCGTTGCTGAAGCTGCTGGGCGCAATCATCTTGGCAAAGTAGTCGGCTTCCACAAAGATGGTCTTGTTGCCGGCAATCTCAGGTTTGATCTTCTCGACCGCTGCCTTGTTGGCTGTGGGGTAGTTCATTTCGTTGGTCATCTGTGCGGCATTTTCTGCACGCAGGTAGAAGTCAATAAACAGAGAAGCGTTGTTCGGGTGCTTGGCATCTTTGGTGATGGCCATGGTGTCAAAGAAGATCAGCGCGCCGGTAGACGGCAACAAGGATTCAATCTCGTCCTTGGACTTGTTCTCTTTGGCACGACCCGCAGCAATGTTGATGTCGCCCGACCAACCAATCACCACGCAGGCCTTGCCACCCGCGATGTCGTCGATCATGGTCGAGCTGAAAATGCGCACGTCCTTGCGCACCTTGGCCAGCATGTCGGTGGCGGCCTTGTAGTCTTCAGCATTGTTGGAATAGGCATCCTTGCCGATGTAGTGCAACGCCACCGGGATGATTTCGGTTGGTGAATCGAGGTAGGCAATGCCACATGACTTGAGCTTGCTGGTGTATTCAGGCTTGAACACCAGGTCCCAGGCGTTTTCAGGCATGGGGGTCTTGCCCAGCGCCTTGGTGACCTTGGTCTTGTTGATACCGACGGTGGTAAAGCCCCAGGCCCATGGCACCAGATGTTTGTTGTCGGGGTCAGTGTTCTTGGCCAGCGTGGCCATGATGGGCGCGTCCAGGTTGGCAAGGTTCTTGATCTTGGCCTTGTCCAGCGGCTGGAACATGCCACCGGCAATTTGCGGCTTGGCAAACACCGAGCCCGGCACCACGATGTCGTAACCCGTGTTGCCAGCCACCAGCTTGGCGTGCAAGGCTTCATTGGTCTCAAAGGTATCGTAATTGACCTTGATACCGGTCTCTTTCTCGAAGGCAGCGATCATGCCAGCGGGCACGTAGTCGGGCCAGTTGTAGATGTTGAGCACTTTCTCTTCAGCGGGTGCGGGTGCCGGGGCTGATGCAGGTGCACTGGCCACGGGTACGGGGGCGGCCACAGGGGCCGGCGGCTCCTCTTTTTTGCCGCACGCAGCCAAAACCAGCGCCGACAGCGCAAAAGTCGCGAGGTACTTTTTCATCATGAAACAAACTCCATCAAAGAGAGAGAAAACAAAAAGTGAGAATTGAGAACGGCTAGTTTAAGCTCTAGCAAAAACCAGACCACAAAATTATGACCCGATTTACTCAGAGCAAACCCTTGGCTTTCAGCTCTTGCAAGCTTAAATCCAGTGCCAGGCGGATCAGACGCATCAACTCGTCGATCTCGGCATGCGTCAGGGTCAGCGGTGGCGCGATGATCATGCGGTCACCCACAGCGCGCATGATCAGACCGTTGGTGAAGCAATGGCGCCGGCACACCATACCGACCGCGTCTTCTTCACTGAAGCGTTCTTTGCTGTGTTTGTTTTTCACCAGCACCAAGCCCGCCACAAACCCGCAGGTCTCGGCCATGCCCACCAGTGGGTGATCGTTGAGCTCGGCATAACGCTTGGCGAAATAGGCACCGATATCGCCACGCACCCGCTGCGGCAGTTGCTCAGTCTCCATGATCTCCAGGTTGGCCAGTGCCACGGCGCAGGCCACCGGGTGGCCACTGTAGGTGTAGCCGTGGTTGAACTCTCCGCCCTTTTCAATCAGGACTTTGGCCACGCGGTCCCCCACCATCACGCCACCCAGCGGGATGTAACCACTGGTCACCGCCTTGGCAAAAGTCACCAGATCGGGTTTGTAGCCAAATTTTTCATAGGCAAACCAGTGGCCCAGCCGGCCAAAGGCGCAAATCACCTCGTCACTGATCAGCAGCAGGCCATATTTATCCACAATGCGCTGGATTTCAGGCCAGTAGGTGACCGGCGGAATGATCACGCCACCGGCCCCTTGAATGGGTTCGGCAATAAAGGCGGCCACCTTGTCGGCACCCAACTCCAGAATTTTGGCTTCCAGCCAGCCCGCGGCCCGCAGGCCAAACTCGTCCGCTGTTTCACCGGGTTTGCCGTTCTCAAAGAAGTAGGGTTGTTCAATGTGCGTGATGTTGGGAATCGGCAAATCACCCTGCGCGTGCATGCCACTCATGCCCCCTAATGAGGCCCCCGCCATGGTGCTGCCGTGGTAGGCGTTATGGCGGCTGATGATCACCTTGCGCTGCGGCTGGCCCAGCAAGTCCCAGTAACGGCGCACCATGCGCACGTTGGAGTCATTGCTTTCGGAGCCACTGCTGGAATAAAAAACATGCTCAAAGCTGCGGCCATCCACGGTGGGCGCGAGCGACGCCAGTTTGGTAGCCAGCTTGACTGCCGGCACATTGGTGGTCTGGAAAAAGCTGTTGTAAAACGGCAGCGTCATCATTTGCTGGTAGGCGGCCTCAGCCAGGGCTTTGCGGCCATAACCCACGTTGACGCACCACAAACCACTCATGGCATCGAACAGTTTTTCACCTTCGGAGTCCCAGATGTAGATGCCATCAGCCTTGGTAATCACCCGCGCACCCCGTGTGGCCAGGTCGCCGTGGTCGGTGAACGGATGGATGAAGTGGGCACTGTCCTGTGCCTGAATCTCTTTGGTGATCATGAATCGTCTGTCCTTTTAATAAGAAATATGGCTCTAGCCCTTATAAATAAAGCGCTAACAGCTATACATGTAATAGCAAATGCTCGCGTTCCCAAGGCGAGATCACCTTCATGAACTCTTCAAATTCAAGCTCTTTGATCTCGGAATACACGGTGATGAACTCTTTGCCCAGCACCTCATGCAAGTCGGATTCACGGCGCAGCCAGTCCAGCGCCTCACCCAATGAGCGTGGCAGCGAATACGGCGACAAATAGGCATCACCCTTCATCTCGGGCTTGGGTTTGATCTTGTTTTTCAGGCCCAGGTAGCCGCAGGCCAGCGTCATGGCCAACGCCACATAGGGGTTGGCATCGGCACCGATGACACGGTTTTCCACCCGGCGTGCCTGCGGGCTCGATATTGGCGAGCGAATGCCCACGGTGCGGTTGTCATAACCCCACTCGATGTTGATCGGTGCCGCCGTGTGGCGGGCCAGGCGGCGGTAGCTGTTGACATAGGGTGCCACCAGCACCATGGCCGCCGGAATGTAGTGTTGCAAACCGCCGATGTAGTGCAAAAAGTCGTCAGACGGGCTGCCATCCTCGTTGCTAAAAATGTTGCGACCGGTCAGTTTGTTAATCAGGCTCTGGTGCACATGCATGGCACTGCCGGGCTCGCCGGCGATGGGCTTGGCCATGAAGGTGGCGTACATGTCGTGGCGCAAGGCCGACTCACGCACCGTGCGTTTGAAGAAAAACACCTCGTCAGCCAGAC
>JAIFMA010000133.1 GCA_020048795.1 Rhodoferax sp. | reverse complement strand
AGCATTCAGCGTGCGTTGGAGGCGGTGCAACAACTGAATGCCGAATTTGGCACGGATCGTTTCTCTAGCCTGGAAGTCAACGCCGCCAGCCGTGAATCCTTATTGGCTGCATTCAGGCAGGTGGACTTGGTGATTGTGGCCGCCAGCACCATCGCGCACACCAAAGTGGTCGCCGAGGCTGCGCTGGAGGCCGGGATCGATTACCTGGACGTGCAAATTTCCGTCAAGGCCAAGCATGAGGCCCTGGAGCCTCTGCGCGAAAGCATTCGTGCATCGGGGCGCTGTTTTATCACCGACGGTGGTTTTCGCCCAGGCATCCCGGCCGCCATGGTGCGTTGCGCCGCCTGCCAGATGGCAGGTTTGTCGTCGGCTGCGGTGGCGTCTGCGTTTCAGGTCAATTGGAAAGAGCGGGAGTTTGCCGCCTCGTCAGCCTCAGAATTTGTTGATGAGCTCAAGTCGTTCAGCCCAAAAATCTTCAAGGACGGGCTGTGGCAGTCAGCTAGTCTTGGGGCGTACCGGCAGGTCGATTTCGGCTCGCCTTTTGGCATCAAATACTGCGCGCCGATGTTCATGGAGGAGTTCCAGGAGTTGCCCGACATGATCCCCACGCTGAAGGACACGGGTTTCTATTCCAGCGGATTGAGTGGAATCGTGGATTACGTCATCATTCCGCTGGCCTTTGCTCTGCTTTTCCTATCGCCCGAGGGTTCGCGCAGTTTGATCGCTCGTTTGATGGAATGGGGGTTAAAACACACCACTCGCCCACCCTATGGGGCGGTGTTACAAATGGATGCGTATGGGCCCGGGCGATCGCTGCGCATGAAGGTTTCGCACACTGACGCTTACATGGTCACCGCAGCGCCAGCAGTGGCCTGCCTGTTTCAGTATTTCGACGGCAGCATTCGCAAACCTGGATTGTGGAAGCAGGCCACGCTGGTGGAACCGATGCAGTTTTTTGACGACCTCGCAAGGCTTGGCCTTCAGGTCAAGCTGGAGTCTTGACATGTTAGACCTGTCAGTACGCGTATTGAGTCTTTGCCTGGCGCTGGCCAGTGCCGAAATGCTCCACGGAATTGCCCGCATCCGGTACTTGATCCCGCGAGTGGGCAAGCGCAAGGCCCAGAAAATCAGCATCGTGACCGGAACACTGCTTGCCTTTGCCGTGTGTTACCTCTTCATTCCGGCCATGGGACTGTCCACACAGTTCGAGGCCATGGCTCTTGGTGCACTTCTTGCCGTTTACATGGCCTCGTTTGACATCGCAGTGGGGCGCTTTTTGATGAAACGCAGGTGGGCGCAGATTGCCGACGATTTCGATCCGCGCAAGGGAAACTATCTGATCTTTGGCCTGGTCTCGCTGCTTGCCATACCCTATGTTGTTCTGCAAATCGCGTGACGAGCCGCTACCAAAAAGCAGGTCATTCAAGCCCTAGTTCCTGAATCTTGCGGGTGATGGTGTTGCGGCCGATGCCCACGGGTTGCCGCCAGTGCTGCCAGAATCACACGCGATTCAAAGCGACGCGTCAACACATCCCAGACATCGGTGCGATCCGTAGTAAGCAGCGCACTGGCATCCACCTCCAGACCCTGCTCCCAGCCGTGGTCAGCCACTTCCGTTAGTGCTCTGGCAGGCAGGTTTACCGGTATCGGACTGGTCAGTGGGCCGCCACAGGACACCTGAGCCGATGCTACCGAAGTGATCACAACTGCGGCATTGGACGGTGGCTCGGCATCGCTGACACCGACTTCAGGCGGCAAATCTTTGGGTTCGACCATTTGCGCGGGTGCCATCACGGTGAGCCAGTGACAAATGTTTTCGAGTTGCCGCACATTGCCGGGGAAGCTGAACTGGCTCAGCCAGGCCAGTGCCGCCTCAGAGATGCGCTTGGGCTCAACACCGAGTTGCCCTGCACTTTGCTGCAAGAAGTGCCGTGTCAGCACCGCAATGTCTTCGCGCCGCTCGCGCAGGGCCGGCAGACGCAAACGAATCACATTGAGGCGGTGAAACAGATCTTCACGAAATGCACCGTCCTTGACGCGTTGTTCCAGGTTCTGATGGGTAGCTGCAATCACCCGCACATTGGTCTTGACCGCGCCATGACCGCCAACGCGATAAAAATGCCCGTCCGACAACACCCGCAGCAACCGGGTTTGCAGGTCAAACGGCATGTCACCGATCTCGTCGAGAAACAGCGTGCCGCCATCGGCCTGCTCAAAGCGACCACGGCGCATGGTCTGGGCACCCGTGAAGGCTCCGCGTTCATGGCCAAACAGCTCGGACTCCAGCAGGTCTTTGGGGATGGCTGCCGTATTGATGGCCACAAAGGGCCCATTGGCGCGTGGCGAGTGCTTGTGCAAAGCCCGCGCCACCAACTCTTTGCCCGAGCCCGATTCGCCGGTGATCATGACCGTGACGTTGCTCTGGCTCAGACGGCCGATGGCCCGAAACACATCCTGCATGGCCGGTGCCTGGCCCATCATCTCAGGGGATTCGGTGACACGTTCTTCACTGACCTCTTCGCGCTGGCTTTCTTCAAGTGCGCGGCGGATCAACTCGACTGCTTTGGGGATATCAAACGGCTTGGGCAGGTACTCAAACGCCCCCCCCTGGAACGCCGACACGGCACTGTCAAGATCAGAGTAAGCCGTCATGATGATCACCGGCAAGCCAGGGAAACGTGCCTTCACCTTGTCCAGCAGATCCAGCCCTGAGCCGCCCGGCATGCGAATGTCGCTAACCAGAACCTGCGGCCCCTTTTCCTCATCGTTGGACAAGGCCATGAGCACATCGCGCGCGTTGGTAAAACTTCGAGTCGGCAAGTCTTCGCGCAGCAGTGCCTTTTCCAGCACAAAGCGAATCGACTGGTCATCATCTACGATCCAAATGGGCTTCATCGTGTTTTGTCACCTCTGGTTGGCCTTGACTTGTGGGCATACCGCCCACCTCGCAGTGCGCCGTTGGCCCCGTTTCAGGGTAGGGGAATCAGTATCTTGAAATCCGTGTTACCTGGCGCGCTGTCACACTCAATCAAGCCATGGTGCTGCCCAACAAAGGTTTGCGCCAATGTCAGTCCCAGTCCGGATCCCCCCTCCCGCCCGGACACCAGCGGATAAAAGATGCGGTCCTTGATCGAGTCTGGTACACCAGGCCCGTTGTCAATCACATGCAATTCCAGTGCCAACCGGTAGCGTTGTTTGCCAAAAGTGCTTTGACGCGCCACCCGGGTGCGAAAAACAAGCCGAGCGTCGCCCAGCGCGATGCGTTCAGCCAATGCCTGACAGGCATTGTGGGCCACATTCAGCAAGGCTTGATTGAGTTGCTCCTGGTCGCCGCGAAACTCCGGGATCGAGGTGTCATAGTCTTGCACCACCACCAGACCCTTGGGAAATTCAGCCAGTATCAATGAGCGCACTCGTTCACAGACCTCGTGAATGTTCACGTCGCCAACCACATGCGGTCGGCGGTGGGGTGCCAGCAAGCGGTCCACCAGTGACTGCAGGCGATCGGCTTCACGGATGATGACCTGGGTGTACTCAGTGAGTTCGGGCGACTCCATCTCCATTTCAAGCAATTGGGCTGCACCCCGGATGCCACCCAGCGGATTCTTGATCTCGTGCGCCAGGTTGCGAATCAGTTCCTTGTTGGCCTGCGCCTGCTCGGCCAGACGTTCTTCGCGATCTTTGCGGGCCTGCTGCTCCAGCGGCAACAGCTCGACAATGAGCTCCTCGCCCTCGGTCGGGGTCACGATCACATGCACTGGCAAGGGGTCGCGCCGCAAGCGCAACAGCCAGGCATCGTAGCGCAGGGCGGCAAATTCATGGTCACCAGCGCCCAGCAGCGCCGCACGCAAATGTCCAGGTTGACTAAAACTGTCCGGAAAATTCGATCCCACCATCACCCGTCGCGACAGTCCGCGCGCATCTTCCAGCGCCGCATTGGCAAACAATACCGTGCCATCCTCCAGCACCACTGCCACCAGCGTGGCCAGCATGTCAAAAGACTTACAACGGTCCGAGATCAAGGTGCCCATAGGTGTCCGCAGCGCAGGGTCAGGCCGCAATCAGCGTGCCAGCGCCGCCGTGCCGGCTCCCGGCAGGCGCTCGAGCTCTCGGCGGATGCCGGCGACATCGCTTTCATTGCGTGCCAGACTGGCCTTGAGCTCAGCCACACGATCCAGATATTTCTGGTGATTGCGAGCCTCATCGCCACGCTTTTCTGGCGCGCCATTGTTGTATTCCTTCTGCAATTCGTCCTGACGCGTCTGGGCTTTTTGCAGTTCCGACTGCAAGATCAGGCGCGCATCGGAGTCGCGCGCTTTCTGTTCGCCCGATTCAATGCGATTACCTGCACCATTGGACACCGTTGCATTCGACGCAGCAGTGCTCCTGGATGCCGGTTTGGGCTGGCGCACCGCTTCTACCACCGTGACATTGCCAGCCTCAATCAGTTTGCAACCACGCGCCACTGCATCGGGCCTGGTATTGGTGTACTCGTTGCCACATCGGTAGATGGCATCCTGCGCCATCACCGGCAACACCGGCAACACCGCCAACCCCATCACGACACCTAGAAAAAGTTCTTGTTTCATTGGAGCTCCACACTTTCCGGATCATTCTTCATTGACACCACAACAGGCATCAAACCATCAATGACCCAGCAGTAGTTTCCCACAATAAAAAAAGGACGACACGGTCGTCCTTTTTGAATGTCAAATTCAATCGGATGGGTGGCCATGCGCAAGCGCGTGACTTCGGTCATCTTGAGTTCGATGTAGGCATCGAGCAGGCCGTCGGTGAATACGCCACCCTTGGTCAGGAAGCTGCGGTCAGCGTCCAGGCAATCGAGCGCCTGGTCCAGGCTATGGCAAACGGTCGGGATCAGGGCGTTTTCTTCGGGCGGCAGATGGTACAGATCCTTGGTGGCAGCTTCGCCGGGGTGGATCTTGTTTTCGATGCCGTCGAGGCCCGCCATCAACAGGGCCGAGAAGCCCAGGTAGGGGTTCATCAGCGGATCAGGGAAGCGTGCTTCGATACGACGGCCTTTGGGGTTGGCCACATAGGGAATGCGGATCGAAGCAGAGCGGTTTTTGGCCGAGTAAGCCAGCTTGACCGGCGCTTCAAAACCGGGAACCAGGCGTTTGTAGCTGTTGGTGCCAGGGTTGGTGATGGCGTTGAGGGCGCGGGCGTGCTTGATGATGCCGCCGATATAGTGCAGCGCGGTGTCGCTCAATCCGGCATAGCCGTCGCCCGCAATCAGGTTCTTGCCTTCTTTCCAGATCGACATGTGGACGTGGCAGCCACTGCCGTTGTCGCCGACGATGGGCTTGGGCATGAACGTGGCGGTCTTGCCATAAGAATTAGCGACGTTTTGCACCACATACTTGAGAACCTGGGTCCAGTCAGCACGCTCAACCAGGGTGCTGAACTTGGTGCCGAGTTCGCACTGGCCGGGGGCGGCCACTTCGTGGTGAAAGACTTCAACCGGAATGCCCAGGGATTCAAGAATCAGGGACATTTCGGCGCGCATGTCTTGTGTGCTGTCCACCGGGGGCACCGGAAAATAGCCACCTTTGGTGG
>JAIFMA010000119.1 GCA_020048795.1 Rhodoferax sp. | reverse complement strand
TTGGCACGGGCCTGGTAAACATGCTGTTGTTTCGCTGGACCCTGATGATGCTGCTGCTGGCAGCGGCGGCATGTTTCGTGTTTTGGGTCGGCACCGGCCAGGATCGTTACAAGCGCTGGGGACTACAACTGCTGAAATGGACGCTGATTGCTGCGTTCAGCTTTTTTGTCGTGTTGATTCTGGAGCGGGTGGGGTAACGGTCTTACTCGGCGGCTCGAGAGACATTTGGCTTTTGGAGGCTCGATTGAACTTGCGGTGACGACAAACCGTACCGAAATGGACCCGTTCTGGTCATTCACACGGTACTTTTCACAAGTCAAGTAATCATTTGTGTCTAGGCGCGAAGCCGCAGGCAGTGCTGACGCACGACAAGGCGAAGCAACAACGACACGGATGATTTAGAAATGGAATAAGTCACAACCGGGGTGAGCAGTCAGCCAAATCCAGTCTATTTGGGCAAGCTACGCCAGTCGCGCGAAAATTTCAGCGTTCTGGCTAAGACACTTGGCAACAAATTGCCCATAATGTCAACGAACAATATAAATTCCCATGATGCTTCTATCAGTGAAATTTCTTTCTTTGTTAACGGCAATGATTGCCGGCAGTCTATCGGACCTGGCGGTAGCGCAAATTAATCCTGCGAGCCGCTTGGAGCGTATCAAGGCAACCAGGAATGTTTCGGTCTGTATCTGGCCTGACTACTACGGCATTAGCTATCGCAACCCTAAAACGCAACAACTCACTGGTATCGATATTGACCTGGCCTTGGAGTTAGGCAAAGATCTTGGCGTCGCAGTGTCCTTCGTGGATAGCTCCTTCTCCAAGCTCATCGATGATGTAACGCAAGACCGCTGCGATGTGGCCATGTTCGCAGTAGGTGTTACGCCTGCACGTGCAGTGAAGTTGCGTTTCACCGCACCACATCTGGTCAGTGACATTTACGCAGTGACTACCAGGACAAACCGCCGCATCAAGAGTTGGGATGATATTGACAAGCCTGGCACCGTCGTGGCAGTCGCCAAGGGAACCTTGCACGAGTCGATCATGAAGGAAAAGCTTGCAGAAGCCCAATTGGTCGTGTTGGATACACCCTTTGCACGTGAGCAAGAAGTGCAGTCCGGTCGCGCTGATGTGTTTATGACGGACTACCCTTACAGCCAGCGATTTTTGGCAAACGCTGACTGGGCTCGCCTGGTCTTGCCCAACAGTACCTTTCATCTAACACCATACGCCTATGCGATAAAGCCTGGCGACGATGCTTGGTACGGCCGCGTCGGGAAGTTCGTGTCGGACATCAAGGGCGACGGACGCCTATTGACAGCAGCCAAACGCCACAAGCTCGATCCAATCGTTGCTCCGCAATGAAACGGTCCAAGCGACTACCGCTGAAAGCGCTTGCATCCCTGGCGATATTTGTCATGGGTACGCTGGGGCTTACGGCGTATACGTTGTGGTTAATGCGTGGCGATGCCATCAAGAATGGCTTTGAAGTATCTGCGCTACTGTCTCAAAGTTTTGAAGACCATCTGACGCAAAGCATTCACCTTACTGAGCTTGCGGGTGTCAATGCAGTACCGGTTGGGGCTGGGTTACTCAACTTGCGCCAGATCGAACACGATTTTTCATCCATACTGAGAAACTCACCGTATTTGCGTTCGATATCGCTGCTTGACGATGCCAATCGAGTGATTGCCAGTTCCAATAAGGCGAACATTGGCTTATCCATGGCGACCACTGACTACTTTCCAGTGACTAACGGTAGCCAGTCGGTTTTGCGAATCGGATCGCCCTGGGCCGGGCGTGATTTCGCTGGTGGCAGGGAATCAAACCATCAGAGCCCCGTCGACACCCCAGAATCATTCATTCCCATCACCCAGACCTTGATATCTGGCGGGCGGCTTCTGACGCTTCTTGTGGCACTCAATCCGGATCATTTTCTTCAGCGTATGACGATGCAGTTCCAGCACAAGGCTGGTTCAGTAGCGGTATTGCGTTTGGATGGCACCCTGTTAATGGACACCGATTCCAACAGTCTGCCAGGCACGATGCACACCTATCCCGGTCCGTCCTTTCATTTCAATGACGTCGAGTCAGGTCAATTCGAACTTGACCGTCACGATGGCACTCAGGCTCTCGCTGCATATATTGTGTCGTCGCTGTATCCATTTGCCGTCGTTACCCAACTTGAAAGAGAACATGTGTTGCTGAACTGGCGTTACGAGGCAAAAACCCTCCTGGGTATTGTTGGCCCAACACTTCTGGTACTCATGTGGTTGGCGGTTGCTTTTTACCGACGTCAATTACTGCTTGAAGCGCAACGCGCCAAATCGCAACGTTTGCAGCAGGTCAACGCAGCCAAAGTTTTTTCCAATAGCCAGGAAGGGATTTTGATCGCATCATCTGATGGTTCCATCATCGATGTGAATGATGCCTTTGTTCATATTACCGGGTACAGCCGCGAGGAAGTGCTTGGAAAGAATCCGAGACTCTTGAGCTCTGGTCGTCATGACAAGTCGTTTTTTGCAGAGATGTGGCATCAATTGCATGACCATGGTGTCTGGCGCGGCGAGATATGGAACCGGAGAAAGGACGGTGAGGCCTACGTCGAAGAGATCACCATCAGCGCTGTACGTGACGACGTTGGAACGGCTCGTCAATACGTCGGCCAGTTTTCTGACATATCCATGCGCAAGCAAATTGAGGAACGGGTCAACCAGCTTGCCTTTTTTGATCCGCTCACACGGCTCCCCAATCGGCGCCTTTTCACAGACCGCTTGAGTCAGTTCATGCTGGCAAGCAAGCGCAGCGGCCTTTACGGTGCGGTGATGTTCCTTGACCTGGACAACTTCAAGCCACTGAATGACCTTCATGGGCATGGGGCAGGTGACTTATTGCTGGCGGAAGTTGCCAACCGCTTAACGGCTTGTGTGCGTGAAATTGATACAGTCGCGCGTTTCGGGGGAGATGAGTTTGTCGTGCTGTTGGCTGAACTCAATTTGGACCGAGAACGCGCCACCCGTCAGGCACGCAACATTGCTGACAAGATCAGTGCCAGCGTAGCCGCACCGTACCACTTGGCGACCCCGGTACAGGGGGTCCCCGGCACGACGATCAATCACCAGTGTTCGGCCAGCATTGGAGTCGTTATTTTTTTGGCTGATGAAGAAAGCCATACCGATTTGCTTGAGCGAGCTGACACTGCAATGTACAAAGCAAAACAAGCAGGGAAAAATACCGTTTGGCTTTTTACACAACCCAATCGCGCTGAATGAGCGAGGCTCGTCGGAAATGCAACTCTGTGGGGACAATTTGGCTTGACCGTGCAGTTGCTGCCACAACCCTGCGCTAGTGGCGTCACCGGCTGCGCCCGGCCTTGTAGGCCGCCTTTTGGGTCTGCTGCTGCTCCCCGCCAATCCCTTTGGCCCGCGCCAGCCGTGCCATGGCTTTGGCCGCGTGGGCGTGGGTGATGGCCAGACCCAGTGCATCGGCAGCATCCGGCCCTGGCAGGCCGGGCAATGCCAGCAGGCGGCGCACCATTTCCTGCACCTGTGTTTTGTCGGCCCTGCCATAACCAACGACGGCTGTGACGGCCGCGCCGCGCGCCTGACCGAGCAGCAGGGTGGACTGGGGGTTGACGTTGACAAACACGATTTCGACCGATGCCGCATCAGGCTCATACCGGGCCACCACTTCGCGGATACCGTCAAACAGCACCTTCAGTCGCGCGGGGAGCTGGTCTTTTTCGATATGCATGGTGCTGATGGTGCCGCTGGCCACATAACTCAGGTCGCTGCCGTCGACATCGACCAGTCCAAAGCCGGTGGTGCGCAGGCCAGGATCAATGCCGAGGATTCTCATCTGCTATTACTAACAGAGCTGTCAGCGCAGGTGGGATGTGCGCTAGAGGCCAAAATACCATCTAACCGAGTGGAAGAACACGGGCGCGGCAAAACACAGCGAGTCGATCCGGTCGAGCATACCGCCCGCACCGGTCACGCCCTTGCCCTCACCGCGCCAGATCGGGATGCCCCGGTCACGTTTGAGCGCCTTCATCACCAGGTGCCCCAGCGAGCCGGCCGCGCAGGCAATAAAAGACATGGCAAACGCTTGCCCCGGCACAAACGGGGTGATGCCGGCCAGCAGTGCGCCCAGCAGGCTACCCGCGGCCATGCCAGCCCACCAGCTGCGCCAGTTGAAGCTGTGGCTGATCAGCGGTGCCGAGGGCGGACGGTAGAGTTTTCGGTTGAGCAGGTGCTGCGTGACCATGCAGGTTTGCACCACCAGCACCAGAAACAGCATCAAAAAGGCGGTTTTGTTGTTATAGCCCGGAAAGTCCAGCCGCATCAGCGCTGGCACATGGCTCATGCCATAGATGCAGACCATGATGCCCCATTGCAGCTTGGCGTTGCGCTCCAGAAAACGCTGCGGGTCGTTGGCCAGGGCGCTGGCCACGGGTAAGGCCAGAAACACATACACCGGAATGAACACGGTAAACAGGTTGAAGTGTTCGGTGCCCACCAGCCAGTACTGAACCGGCAGCACACCAAAAAAGGCCAGTACCAGGCTGCGATGGTCGCCGCGGCGGGTTGGCGACAGGGTCAAAAACTCGCGCAGTGCAAAGAACGACCCCAGCCCGAACAACACCAGCCGCCCCGCATCCCCTGATAGCCAGGTGACCCAGAAGACAAAAATCATCACCCAGCTGGTTTTGAGCAACTTGCTCAGGTTCACGATGTCGCTGCGCCGCCGATGGCTGGTGATGACATCCTCGGACTCGCGCATCGACAGCAGGAAAACCACCACGCCGGCGATCAGCAGCAGGCCAAAAATGATGATGAAAAGGGCGCCCACCTGCTGGGTGGCGGTCAGGTTTTTCAGCGCTTGGTACATGCGTCAACCTTCATGTGGGTAAGCGGTCAGGGCTGCTACACATCGCGCAGCGCCAGCACGGCAGCGCGGGCCCGCAGCAGAAAATCCTGCCGCTCTTCCCCCGCTTGCACGCGCATCGGTACACCAAAAGTCACCGATGGGCATGACGCGCTGCACATTGTTGATCCAGGCCGGCACCAGTTCAACCTCGGGGAACTTGAGCGCCAGGTTATACAGCCCGGCCTTGAACGCCTGCGGTTCGTCGGCATAGCCGCGTGTGCCCTCAGGGAACAAAATCAGCGAATCGCCGGCATTCATGGCATCGATCAGGGGTTCCAGCGGGTCTTCATCGGCATGGTGCTCACGCGAGACATAAATCACATTGAACACTGCCGTGGTCAGCCATTGCCGAAACGGTGACTGGGTCCAGTAGTCGCGCGCTGCCACCGCGCGAACGCTGCGGCGCAGTTCCTTGGGCAGTGCGGCCCAGATCATCA
>JAIFMA010000256.1 GCA_020048795.1 Rhodoferax sp. | reverse complement strand
TGATCACCACAATACCCTTGGTGCGCGAGGTGACCTTGGACCTGATGTCAGCCAGATCGGGCATCCAGCCATTGCCCTCGTCGCACAGATAATGCACCGGCGTACCCCCCGACAAACTGGCGGAAGCCGTCCACAAGGGGTAATCGGGCATGGGTAGCAGCAACTCGTCGCCATTGTCGAGCAAGGCATTGGTGGCCATGGTAATGAGTTCACTGGCACCATTACCCAGATAAATATCGTCGAGTGTGACCCCTGGCACGCCCTGTTTCTGGGTTTCATGCATGACGGCCTTGCGTGCTGCAAAAATGCCCTTGCTATCAGAGTAACCTGCCGAATTGGGCAGGTTGCGGATCATGTCCTGCTGGATCTCTTCGGGCGCATCAAAACCAAACACCGCCAGGTTGCCCAAATTGAGTTTGATGATCTTCTGGCCCTCGTCTTCCATCTGGCGCGCGGCATCCATGATCGGGCCACGGATGTCATAGAGCACGTTGGCCAGTTTGGCTGATTTGCGAATGGTTTTCAAAGTCCCTCCGGAGATGGCTGTAAGGCGGCGAAACCTATAATTTGACCACAGTTTTTCTGCCCGACCCACTCAGGGCGCCCTTACATGCGCCTGACTTTCAAGCCTCATCCTCGCCATGAAGTATCACCCCGACATCATTACCGTCCAGTCCATCGCGGCCTATGGTCCTGGCTGGATTCAGGTCGGCTCAATAAAGCTCACCCGCAGTGTGATTCTTGGTTCGCGCGGTGAGCGCATCGACTGGAACTGCGACCGTTTTGAGGATCTGACCGCCAGCCATTTTGAGCAGTTGGTCCAACTTCAGACCGAGCTGGTGATTTTCGGCAGCGGACCGCGATTGCGTTTCCCGGCACCCTCGTTGTCGCGTTCGCTGATCGAGCGCCAGATCGGCATGGAAACCATGGATACCCAGGCCGCCTGCCGAACCTACAACATTTTGGCCGGCGAAGGCCGCTGTGTAGCGGTCGCCTTGCTGATGCAGTAAAATAACAAACTTGCAGTCGAGGGCGCAGCAGCGCTTCCAATAGGATAGTGTCCACGACTTGAGAGACCGACGCATCCTGTCACACGAGATAGAAGAAACATGGCGATTGTTGTCAATAAACCCATCCCTGAATTCGAGTCCAATGCCACAGGAGGGGTCAGGGTGACCCATACCTCCCACTTGGGCCGCATCGTCATCCTGTATTTCTATCCAAAAGATAACACCCCGGGCTGTACCACCGAAGCCATGGAATTCCGCGACAAATACAAGGAATTTGTCAAGGCTGGTGCCACCGTTTTTGGGGTTTCGCGCGACAACATGCGGTCGCACGATGAGTTCAAACAAAAGCTCGAGCTGCCTTTTGAACTGATCGCTGACACCGAAGAAAAAATGTGCCACATGTTTGGCGTGGTCAAAAACAAGATCATGTATGGCAAAAAGGTCAAGGGTATCGAGCGCAGTACCTTTTTGATTGGTGCTGACGGCATCCTCAAGGATGAATGGCGTGGCCTGAAAGTGCCTGGACATGTCGATGATGTGCTGCAGTCGGTGAAAAACCTCAAGGAGGCACCCGCCCTCGCCTAGATCGGTGTCCCGCGTGAAATTCGCCAGCCCGGCTGGAGCGGCTGCTGTCGGATTGTCTTGGCGGTCGGGCATAATCTTTGCATGTTGTTGACAAAACAGACTTTTGACACATAACGCAGCCGCCCTGGTGACATGGCGGCTGTTTTGCTTCTGCACAGCGTTTTTTCACCCCATTTCCGGGAGTATTCATGCCCTTGCCCACAGCCCCCAGCAAACGTGCTGCCTTGTTGTCCTTGAAAGACCTGGAGGCACCGGTTGCAAAGCTCCGAACAAGAAATGACCCCAACAAGGCTGCCACGCTTGCGCGACCCACTCGCGTAGCCGTCCAGACTTCAAACCCACCGCCCATTGAAGCACCGGCGGCATTGAGCAGCGAAAATCTGTTGCCATTGACTGATGCCGCACTGCCAACGCCAATGGTCAGGCCGGTGCCACCAACCAGAACAAAAACCAGGGCCAGGCACGTCCAGGAACCCGCCAAGCTTTTTGTGCTGGATACCAATGTGCTGCTGCATGATCCAAGCTGCCTGTTCCGATTTGAAGAGCACGACATTTTTCTGCCCATGATCGTGCTCGAAGAACTCGATGCCCACAAGAAAGGCATGACCGAGGTGGCCCGTAACGGGCGGCAAACCAGTCGCTCACTGGACGCGCTGGCTGAACACCAGGGGGGAGATATCACCACCGGTTTGCCGCTGAGTGCAACCGGACATCCCGATGCCCGCGGTCGTCTGTTTTTTCAGACCCAGTCGCTCAATTACGAGCTGCCCACCAGCCTTCCCCAAGGCAAGGCAGACAACCAGATTCTGGGTGTTGTTGAAGCACTGCGCAAACAGCATGCCCCGCGCGAGGTGGTGCTGGTGTCCAAAGACATCAACATGCGTGTCAAGGCCCGTGCCTTGGGTTTATCGACTGACGACTACCAGAACGACAAGACGCTGGAAGACGGCGACCTGCTGTACTCGGGTGCCTACGCCTTGCCGGTTGATTTCTGGAGCACTCATGGCAGCACAGTCGAAAGCTGGCAACAGGGTGCACACACCTTTTACCGGATCAGCGGCCCGGTGGTGCCACAACTGCTGGTCAACCAGTTTGTCTTTTTTGAGGCACCGGGTGAGCCCAGCCTGTACGCCAAGGTTACAGAAATTCGGGGCGAGGTGGCCGTGTTCAGAACGTTGCGTGACTTTACCCACCTGAAAAACTCGGTCTGGGGCATCACCACCCGCAACCGGGAGCAAAACTTTGCCATGAACCTGCTGATGGACCCAGAGGTGGACTTTGTCACCCTGACCGGTCAGGCGGGTACCGGCAAAACCCTGCTGGCGCTGGCCTCGGGCCTGACCCAGGTGCTCGACGAGCGGCGTTACACCGAGATCATCGTCACCCGCGCCACCGTCAGTGTCGGAGAGGACATCGGCTTTCTGCCAGGAACAGAAGAAGAAAAAATGGGCCCTTGGATGGGTGCGCTCGATGACAACCTCGAAGTGCTGGGTAAAACTGACACTGCCGCCGGTGAATGGGGCCGCGCCGCCACCAACGAGCTGATCCGCAGCCGCATCAAGATCAAAAGCATGAACTTCATGCGCGGGCGCACGTTTTTGAACAAATATGTGATCATCGACGAGGCGCAAAACCTGACACCCAAACAGATGAAAACCTTGATTACCCGAGCCGGCCCTGGCACCAAGATCATCTGCATGGGCAACATCGCCCAGATTGACACACCCTACCTGACCGAAGGTTCATCAGGCCTGACCTACGCAGTGGACAAGTTCAAGGGTTGGCAACACAGTGGACACATCACACTGGCACGCGGGGAACGTTCCAGGCTGGCCGACTTTGCCAGCGAAGTGCTTTGATTAGAAGTCCCCGCTGACTCCGGTGGCCAGGGATTCAAATTTGGTAATCTTGCTCAGGAACGTCAACTTGACCACACCGGTCGGTCCGTTACGCTGCTTGGCTATGATCACCTCGGCCACACCGGGCTCTTTGCAGGCATCCTTGGTGTAGTACTCGTCGCGGTAGATGAACATGATGATGTCGGCATCCTGCTCAATGGCACCCGATTCACGCAAATCACTCATCATGGGTCGCTTATCCGGGCGGGTCTCGACACTGCGGTTGAGCTGCGACAGTGCGATCACCGGACATTTCAGCTCTTTGGCCAGCATTTTGAGGCCCCTTGAAATCTCGCCCAACTCGGTAGCCCGGTTTTCACCGTCACTGCTATTCGAACCACTCATCAATTGCAAGTAATCCACCACAATCAGGCCCAACTGCCCGCATTGACGCGACAGACGCCTTGCATTGGCGCGCAATTCGCTGGAGGTGAGTCCGGCAGACTCATCAATGTGCAGCGAAATGGTGCGCAACTTCTCAATCGCCTCGGTCAAGCGTGGCCACTCGTCGTCGGTCAGCTTGCCGGTGCGCAGGTGCCCTTGATCGATGCGACCAATCGAACCCACAATCCGCACCGCCAACTGCGCAGCCCCCATTTCCATGGAAAACACGGCGACCGGCAGGCCTTCATTCAAGGCCACATGCTCGGCTATATTGATGGCCAGGGCAGTCTTGCCCATGGAAGGCCGCGCCGCCAGTACCACCAGATCGCCTGCCTGCAAGCCCGCCGTCATCCGATCCAGGTCATAAAAGCCCGTTGGCACACCGGTCACATCGTTGGGGTTGTCGGCCATTTGCTGAACCCGGTCAAGCAAATCAACCACCAGTTTGTCCATGGTCTGAAAGCCCTGCTTGGTACGGGCACCTTCTTCGCCGATGTTAAAAATCTTTTGCTCAGCCTCATCCAAAATGGAAGCCACGGGTCGGCCCTTTGGGCTGAAGGCATTGGCCGAAATCTCTTCACTGGTGGACACCAGTTTGCGCAAAATGGATCGATCCCGCACGATTTCCGCATAGCGGCGGATATTGCCGGCGCTTGGCACATACTGGGCCAACGCATTCAGGTAGCTCAGACCACCAACCTCTTCTGATTTTCCGGCGCTTTGCAGTTGCTCGTAAACCGTGATCACATCGGCCGGTTTGGACGCGTTGATCAGGACGCTCATGGCACCAAACACCGCGCGATGTTCGTAACGGTAAAAATCCTGTTCGGTCAACACATCGCTGACACGGTCCCACGCAGCGTTGTCCAGCAGCAAGCCACCCAGCACACTCGATTCAGCCTCAATCGAATGCGGTGGAATGCGCAGTTGGGTAACCTGACGATCCAGCCCCTGTTCGTCGTTGATGATGGAGAGTACGGCAGACATTGAAAATTCCTTCGGGCACCAATGCTAAGGCGTGGGAACCAGGATGTCGAGTGATTGGCTGGGGAACAAGTGCTTATAAGCTGTGCACAAGCTGTGCAAACAGGGCAGCACCTACGAACAAAAGCCGCCAGGGCTTGCACCGAGGCGGCTAGATCAAGGCGACGGAGATTTAGGCTGTTTCGCCGTAAACCGATACCGTGATGTCGATCACCACGTCGGTGTGCAACGCCACGCTCACCGTGCTGTCACTGACGATCTTGATCGGGCCGGTGGGCATCCGGACCTGTGCCTTGGTGACCGCAAAGCCACTCTTGGTCAACTCTTCGGCAATGTCAGCATTCGTCACAGAGCCAAACAAACGGCCGTCCACACCAGCCTTCTGGGTCAGTTTACAGGTCGTACCTGCCAGCTTTTCACCCACAGCCTGGGCCTGCGCCAATTTGGCCGCAGCGACTTTTTCAAGCTCGGCACGGCGGGCTTCAAACTCCTGTTTGGCCGCCTCAGTGGCACGACGGGCGCGACCGGCCGGAATCAGAAAGTTGCGGGCATAACCATCTTTGACTTTGACGATTTCACCCAGGTTACCAAGGTTCACCACCTTGTCGAGCAGAATGATTTGCATGGTGTGGTTCCTTTAGATCTTGTGCTGGTCACTGTACGGCAACATGGCCAGAAAGCGCGCGCGCTTGATGGCGGTGTTGAGCTGACGCTGAAAAATCGCACGGGTGCCGGTCAGACGGGCGGGAATGATCTTGCCGTTCTCGGCAATGAAATCACGCAAGGTGTCGATGTCCTTGTAGTCAATCTCTTCAACGCCGGTCACCGTGAAACGGCAAAAGCGCTTGCGCTTGAAAAGCAGGTTTTGTGCGGGGCGCTTCGGGCGCTTGTCTTTGTTATTGAAACGTTTTGGTCCGGCCATGATGGACTCCTAAAATAAGGTGAAGTAAAGATCTACTCTTTGACAAATTCTTGAATATGAAACACGACATTCTTAGCACCTTTGGGTGTCGCCAAAAAACCTGAAAAGTTCCAGCAACTACCAATATCCTGAACCGCCAGTTTTTCGGCAACTGCGCCAAATACCACCGATTTCATGTTGACTTTGACTTGTCTGACCTGCCCCGCTTCAGAAATTTCTGAAGCATGCTCCAGTCGCACATTCAAAGCTGGCAGACCTGAAGGGGTGTACCGCAAGGGCTCAGTTTCCAGGATCGAAGCGTAAAGAGTCAGATGGTTGGCAGGTGGATTCACCAGATGCTAATGTTGCAGTGGTCAGGCTTGGTATTCAGCCTGTTGTGTCTTGCGAGCGTCTTCACGCTCAACCGTTTTCATCATGGAAGACGGACCCGTCTCAGCTTTTTTCTTTAGCACAGTCAGATGGCGCAATACGGCATCGTTGAACTTAAAAGCGTGCTCAAGTTCAGCCATCACAGACTGGTCGGCTTCAATGTTGACGCACAGGTAATGTGCTTTTGCCAATTTGTTGATCATGTAAACCAACTGGCGACGACCCCAGTCTTCCACCCGGTGCACTTTGCCACCGCCCGTGGTGATCATGCTTTTGTAGCGTTCCAGCATGGCGGGAACCTGTTCACTCTGATCCGGGTGAATCATGAGTATGATTTCATAGTGACGCATCTAGACTCCTTTTGGACAAACCCCCAACGGGGCGAATAAGCTGCCCTCAGCGTCTACAGGAGGTGCAGCAAGGCAAGCCCAAGATTATAGCTTTTCTAGGCTGCGCCTTGGCGACAGTTATTCCGGCTGGTTCGGGGTCCGGGTAACGCTGCTGACCACCAGCGCCACGCCCAATCCCGCCGCCACGCCAAAAACACCTGCCGCAACAGGTTGAATATCAAGCCACAAACCTGTCCCGGACAAACCCAGGTAGGCTCGCACGCTAGGCACATTGATGAGCATGTAATAGAGCGTCAAGCCCAATCCTGCCAACATTCCCGAGACAGCCCCCAACCGGGTCGTGCCAGTCCAGAAAATGCCCAGAATCATCACCGGCACCAGCGCCGCACCGGCCAGGGAAAATGAGGCCGAAACCAGAATCAGGATGTCGGCAGGCCGTTGCGCAGCGACATAAGCGGCCATCAATGCCACCAGCAACAGTGCAAACTTGGACAACATGACACGGCGAACTGCGCCTGCACGGTCGCTTTCGCCACGAAAAAACAAATCATGAGCAAGGGCACTCCCGATGGTCAGCAACAAACCGTCAGCGGTCGACAGCGCCGCAGCCAGTCCGCCAGCGGCCACCAGTCCTGACACAACATACGGCAAACCACCAATCTCAGGTGTTGCCAGCATAACGATATCGGCCCCCATCCTGAGCTCGGCAAACTGGAGCACCTGATCACCGTTGATGTCACTGACGGAAATCAGCGACGGATCCACCTTGGCCCATTGGGCGATCCAGACCGGCAATGCATCAAAACGCTGGCCCACCAGGTGACCCATGATCTCAAACTTAACCAGCACTGCCAGCGCTGGTGCCGCCAGATAGAGCAGCGCGATAAAAAACAGCGACCAAGTGACCGAATTGCGGGTATCTGCGACATTGCGGGTGGTGTAAAACCTGGTTAGCAGGTGTGGCAAACCCACCGTGCCAATCATCAGGCAGAACATCAGCGCGATGAAATTGCGCCGTGAGACCTCAAACAGGCGATTCGCTTCAGGTCCTGCACCAGGATCGCCAGCAAAAGGATGGGTATGAGCCGGCATTCCGGCAAGCGGCTTGGCCCGCTCCCTGGCTTCGATCATGGCACGCGTCCAGCGCTCGCGCGCGACGTTTTCATCACGAGGCAGCGCAAGCAGTTCACGTCGCGCCGTCACGATCACCGCTTCGTCGGCATGGGCTTCAGTCAGTCGACGTATCTCATCCTTGCGCTTTTTCCGTTCCTGCTCCAGGGATTCAGTCACATTGTCAAGCTTGCGTGCATATTCTGCCGATCTTCTGGAAAACTCCCGAATCACCTCCTGCTCTGCCGGAGACTCCATGAGCTGGCGCTCCAGCTCTGCAATTTTCGGCAATTGTTGTCCATACGCCATCGTTGCCAATGGATTACCCACCTGCTTATAGGCGAGCCAGGAAACCGGGATCAGGAAAGCCAGGATCAGCACCACATACTGGGTAACCTGGGTCCAGGTCACCGCCCGCATGCCCCCCAGAAACGAACACACCAATACCCCCCCCAAACCCAGCAAAATGCCAATCTCGAACTGCACCCCGGTCAAACGCGACGTGATCAGACCCACCCCGTAAATCTGCGCCACCACATAGGTAAAAGAGCACAGCACAGCAGACCAGGCTGCGATGATTCGCGGCCACCTGCCGCCAAATCGGTTACCAAAGAAGTCTGGAACGGTATAGATATCCATTTTTCGCAAATGCGGGGCCACCAGCAAGGCCACCAGACAAAACCCGCCGGTCCACCCCAGCACATACACCAAACCACCGGGCTGTGAACCCACACCCGAAAAACCCTGCAAATACAATCCGCCCGCCATGCTGATGAAGGACGCTGCACTCATCCAGTCTGCAGCCACGGCCATCCCGTTGTACATGGGCGGAATTCTTCGACCCGCAACGTAATACTCGAGTGCCTTCGAGGTGCGACCATAAATGCCGATCACAGCATACAAAAAAACAGTCGCGAAAAGAAAAATGGCACCCACCCAGATTTTTCGCAAACCAGCCCTTTCAGCCAGGGCAAGCGCCAACAGAAACAGTAGCAGCAGAACCACATAAGCGATAAATCGCCGGTGAATCCGCCGCCGGTAATCAACGTACTCAGGGGCATCCACCAGCCGTTCACCATCGATGCGGTTGGCAAACCAGGCGTAGATCGCAACCACGCCAATAAAAACCAGCACACTGCCCTGCGCAGCGAACCAGTAGGCAAGCGGCCAACCCGCTACCACCTGCTGCAAATCATGGGCAAAAAAAACCACCCCAAAAGACAGCATGAACCAGACCAGCAACAGCCAGATCTGCAAACGCGACAATTTGGCAACGCGTTGGGTTTCAGGGGGTTCCACTGCGCCATTCATCATCAGGCCTGGATGAAACCCATGAAACGCACCGTCAACTCGCCCTGGCTATTGCCGGGCCAGGTCTTGCCACGTTGCCACCACCGTGTCAGGATTCAGCGAAATCGACGAAATGCCCTCCTGCATCAGCCAATGGGCAAAATCCGGGTGATCGCTTGGCCCCTGACCGCAAATGCCGATATATTTCCCCTCGGCTCGACAGGCATTGATGGCCTGGCTGATCAGCGCCGTCACGGCCAGATCGCGTTCGTCAAAATCTTTGGCCAGCAGTGCCAGACCTGAGTCACGATCAAGCCCCAGGGTCAGTTGCGTCAGGTCATTGGAACCGATCGAAAATCCATCGAAATACTGAAGAAATTCCTTGGCCAAGATGGCATTGCTGGGAATTTCGCACATCATGATCAACTTGAGATCATTCACGCCTCTTTTCAGGCCATGTTCTGCCAGTAACTCGGTCACCTTTTTGGCCTGGCCAAGCGTGCGAACGAACGGCACCATCACCTGCACATTGGTCAGACCCATGTCCAAGCGAACCCGTTTGAGCGCATCACACTCCATCGCAAAGGCCTCGCCAAAATCAGCACTCAAATAGCGGGCTGCGCCCCGAAAACCCAGCATCGGGTTTTCCTCTTCGGGCTCATAACGGCTGCCACCAATCAGCTTGCGGTATTCATTGCTCTTGAAATCAGACAGACGCACAATGACCGGCTTGGGCCAGAACGCGGCGGCAATCGTGGCCACCCCTTCGGCCACCCGATCCACATAAAACGCTCGCGGTGACGCATGGCCCCGGGCCACTGACTCAACCGCCTTTTTCAGATCAGCATCAATATTGGGATAGTCCAGAATGGCCTTGGGATGGACCCCAATGTTGTTGTTGATGATGAATTCCAGGCGTGCCAAACCGACACCGTTGTTGGGCAACTGGCAGAAGTCGAATGCCAATTGAGGATTGCCCACATTCATCATGATCTTGACGCTGAGCGCCGGCATCTCACCACGGCGCACCTCGGTCACCTCGGTTTCTAGCAGGCCGTCGTAAATGAAACCGGTGTCGCCTTCGGCACAACTTACCGTCACCAACATGCCATCCTTGAGTACCCGGTCAGCGTCACCGCAACCCACCACCGCAGGAATGCCAAGCTCACGCGCAATGATGGCAGCATGGCAGGTGCGCCCGCCCCGGTTGGTGACAATGGCCGAAGCGCGCTTCATAACAGGCTCCCAATTGGGGTCGGTCATGTCAGTCACCAGCACATCGCCGGCCTGCACCCGGTCCATTTCACTGATGTGGTGAACCACTTTCACCGGCCCGGTGCCGATTTTCTGGCCGATGGCACGCCCTTCGGTCAGCACAGATCCCCGGCCTTTCAGTTTGTAACGGTGCTCCACCTTGCCGATCGACTGGCTTTTCACGGTTTCAGGACGTGCCTGAAGAATATAAAGCTCGCCATCCAGGCCATCCTTGCCCCATTCGATATCCATCGGACGACCATAATGTTTTTCGATGACCAGCGCGTAGGCCGCCAGTTTTTGCACATCAACGTCGGTCAGCGAGTAGCGATTACGCAATTCTGCTGGCACCTCCACGGTCTTGACCAACTTGCCAGTTGCCGCCTTTTCTTCCGCTGTGCTGAACTGCATCTGAATCAACTTGGAGCCCAAATTGCGCCGAATAAGGGCTTGCTTTCCGGCCGTCAACATCGGCTTGTGTACATAAAACTCATCCGGGTTAACCGCACCCTGAACCACTGTTTCACCCAATCCATAACTCGAGGTGATAAAAACCACCTGATCGAAGCCCGACTCGGTATCCAGGGTGAACATGACACCAGCGGCCCCCAGGTCGGAACGTACCATGCGTTGAATACCGGCACTCAGCGCCACATGTTCATGTGCAAAACCCTTGTGCACCCGGTAGCTGATGGCCCGGTCGTTGTAAAGCGACGCAAACACTTCACGAATCTTGTGCAAGATATCTTCAATACCCGTCACATTCAGGAAAGTCTCCTGCTGGCCGGCAAATGATGCATCCGGCAAATCTTCGGCCGTGGCCGAGGAACGCACGGCGAACGAAGCCTGCAGGCGTGCCCCGCACAACACAGAAAATGCACGCCTGATCTCCATCTCGAAATCTTCCGGGAAAGGTTGCGACTCCACCATGGCACGAATCTCGGCACCCGCCAGTGCCAACGCATTGACATCTTCCGTATCCAAGACACCAAGTCGGACATTGATTTTTCCGGCCAGATCGCCAAACGCCAGAAACTCCCGGAATGCATGTGCCGTTGTGGCAAACCCCGTGGGAACCTTCACACCGGTGGGCAGATTCGAGATCATTTCACCCAGGCTGGCGTTTTTTCCACCCACCGACTCAACGTCAGCCATTCTCAGATTTTCAAAAGGTACGACCCAATCGGTCGCGGCAAACAGTGCAGACATGGGAAAGGCTCCAGAAGTAAAAAATTGTCTCAGGCAAGCTGTCGATGGGCGATGATGGCCATCGTGGCACGGATTTGATCGTCTTTTACTTGTCGCTGTTGAATCAAAACCACGCCCTGACTTTGACTGGATAATGACAATTGTAGGCGTTGAAAAAGCCCACAAACCGACCTCACGCGCACTGCGCACAGGGTAGGCGGCAGGCCGTTTTGAATTCAAACCACCAATCATCATGCCCAATCGCACCGTTTTTTTTGTCTCCGATGGCACCGGCATCACTGCCGAAACCTTTGGCAATGCCATCCTGGCGCAATTTGAAATCAATCTGCAAAAGGTCAGGTTGCCGTTCACCGACAGCATTGACAAGGCGCATCAGGCGGTGCGCCAGATCAAACATGCAGGCATCATCGACAATAAACCGCCGATCGTGTTCACCACGTTGGCCAACGAGGAAGTCCTCAAGGTCATTGCACAAGGCTGCCAAGGCATCCTGATGGACATGTTCAGTACTTTCGTCCATCCGCTTGAAAAGGAACTCGGCATCAAGTCCAACCACCATATTGGCAGATTCAGCGATTCCAGCAAAAGCGAAGAATATCAATCGCGCATTGCCGCCATCAATTTTTCACTGGAGCATGACGATGGCCAATCCAATCGCGACCTGTCTGCATCCGATGTGATTCTGATCGGTGTGAGCCGTAGCGGAAAAACACCGACCTCGCTCTACCTTGCCATGCAATACGGCTTGAAAGCCTCGAACTACCCGCTGATTCCGGAGGATTTTGAACGCCTGGATTTGCCGCCAGCACTGAAATCCCAGCAGAAAAAACTCTTCGGGTTGACCATCCAACCTGAGCGGCTCAGTGAAATCCGCAATGAACGTCGACCGAATTCAAAGTACGCCTCACTGACCAATTGCCGTCACGAAGTCAAGGAGGCCGAGGCCATGATGCGCCGCTCCGGCATCCGCTGGCTCTCGACCACCACCAAATCAATCGAAGAAATCGCCACCACCATCTTGCAGGAACTGCGCCCGGAGCGCCTCACCTACTGATTCGGTTGCGATCAAACAGCCAACGCAGCAATGCCGGCCCGGGCAATTTGAGCGTCTTCGGGTGACTTGACACCACTGACACCCATGGCACCCAGGCAAAAACCGTCCTTCATGATGGGCACACCACCTTCGAGTAACCCAACAATACCAGGCGCGCTCAAAAACGAAGTGCGTCCACCGTTGACGATGTCCTCATAGGCCTTGCTTTCGCGCCGACCCAGAGCCGCTGTATGCGCCTTGGCCGGTGCAATGTGCGCCGTCACCGCTGCTGCACCATCAAGACGCTGCAACCACAGCAAGTGCCCGCCATCATCGACGATGGCAATCGTGACCGCCCAATGATTGGCCACTGCCTCAGCCTCAGCCGCTGCGGCCATCGCTTTGACATCTGACAACTCCAGAAACGCTTTGGTCTTCATGTTTGATACCTTTTCAACAATCAAAAGCCTAGCATAACGTGATACCGTTGTGCCAGTTGCACCAGCAAGGTGGC
>JAIFMA010000234.1 GCA_020048795.1 Rhodoferax sp. | reverse complement strand
ACCCGGTCAGCCTGAAGCTGCTGGAAAAGCTGTTCATCGACGAATACCAGGTACAAACTGCCACCGATGGCCCGACCGCGCTGGCGCTGTGCCAGCGCGAACCCCTGCCCGATCTGATTTTGATGGATGTGTTGATGCCGGGCATGGACGGTTTCGAAGTGGTACGCCGCCTGCGTGAGCATCACGCCACGGCCCAGATCCCGGTGATTTTTGTCACCGGCCTGAGTGACGAGGAGGCCCGCATCAAAGGCATGGAACTGGGTGCGGTGGACTTTGTTTCCAAAACCACCGACCCCAAGGCGCTGCGCGCACGGGTGCGCAACTTCATCCAGTTTGTTGACATGCGGCGCAAGTTGCAGCTGGACTACGACGCCATGCTGGATGCTGCCCGCACCCGTGAAGAAGCCGAAAACATCACCCGCCATGACCTCAAGGGTTCGCTGGCAGGCATTGCCAGCATGGTGCAGAGCCTCGCTGACGATGACAGCATGCACCCTAAACATGCCGCCCAGTTGCGCCTGGTGCAGCAAACCGCTGAACAGGTCATGAACATGGTGAACCTGGCGGGTGAGTTGTACAAGATCGAGATGGGCCGCTTCAAGCTCAAGGCTGCTCCGGTAGACATGGGTGAACTGCTGCACCGCATTGTGGATCTGTCACGCGCCAGTTTTTCCGACAAGCGCCTGACCATCGTGGTCGATACCGATACGCCGGTGGGCACCGAACTGCCCAAGGCGCAGGCAGACCCCATGCTGTGTTATTCGCTGTTCCAGAACCTGATCAAAAATGCCTGCGAGGCCGCGCCGCCCGGCACCCGTGTGGTGGTGTTGCTGCGCGATGAGAGGCCACTGCGTGTTGTGATCAGCAACACCGGGGCCGTGCCGCCTGAAATTCGCGCCACTTTCTTCGACAAATTTGCCACCCGAGGCAAATCTGGCGGCAGTGGCATTGGCACCTATTCGGCGCAATTGCTGGTTCAAGCCCAACATGGCAGCGTCAGCATGGCCACCGATGATGCCAATAACAGCACCACACTGACCGTGACCTTGCCGCGTCAAACTTTTGACGCGATACAAGCCGTTGCCTGAAACCCCTATTTTCAAGAAAGCGTTATGGGAAACCGACTGACACAAATTGCTACCCGCACCGGCGACAACGGCACAACTGGCCTGGGTGATAACACCCGGGTGTCGAAAGACAGCCTGCGTGTGCATGCCATGGGCGATGTTGATGAGCTCAACTCAAACATTGGCGTGTTGCTGTGCGAGGCCATGCCCGACGCGGTGCGGGACTTGCTGGTGGACATTCAGCACCAGCTTTTCAACCTCGGAGGTGAGTTGTCGATTCCGGGGTTTGAATTGCTCAAGGCCGATGCGGTGCTGGTGCTTGATGAGGCGCTGGCGGTGCACAACGAGGCGCTGCCCAAGCTTCAGGAATTCATCCTGCCGGCGGGCACGCGGGCCGCGGCATTGGCCCATGTGTGCCGTACGGTGGCCCGTCGTGCCGAACGCGCGGTGGTCGCGCTGGGGGCTCAGGATGCCATCAGGGACACCCCCCGCCAATACCTGAACCGTCTGTCAGACCTGATGTTTGTGCTGGCCCGGGTGCTCAACCGCCACCGCAGCGATGGCACGACGGGCGACGATGTCTATTGGCACAGCAAGCGACTGGCGCAGGCCACCTGATCAGACCTTCATGGCTTTACGCAACACCGCGTACACCGCGTCCTTGAGGTGAAGTTTTTCTTTTTTGAGTTGTTCAATTTCAATATGCGTTGCGGGTTCAACATGCGACTCCATGCGTTTGATTTTGGCATCCAGCGCGTCATGCTCATCGAAAATCTGCGCGAAATGCGCATCTTCTGTCTTGAGCTGGATAATTTGGTCGCGGTATTCAGAAAACATGAAATCTCCGGTATGGGTTGAATAAGTAGGGTGTCCGAATTTTCGGGGAAAAATGCTACCCGGCATTATCCATCCGCCTAGATGCCTTGCAAAGCTTCGAAAAAGGCAAATTTTGATCCAGAACAAGTCGCTGCAGCCAATAGTGCCGACACCTCAAGAGGCATTGTCCCGGTGTGCAGGATCGACTGGCTTTGGTGCCAATACAGCCATGGTGATGCGCGACACGCAGGTCAACTCGCCAGCTTCGTCGTGCAGTTCAATTTGCCAGACTTGGGTGGTGAGCCCAATGTGCACCGGCCGGGTGATGCCGGTCACCCAGCCCGCCTTGACGCCGCGCAAATGGTTGGCGTTGATGTCCAGTCCCACCGCCTGGTGTCCGGGTGGGCAGGCCAAATTGGCACCGCACGAGCCCAGGGTCTCAGCCAGTACCACACTGACCCCACCGTGCAACAGGCCAAACGGCTGGGTGGTTCGTGCATCCACCGGCACGCGTGCACGAATGAAGTCGTCGCCAACTTCCAGAAACTCAATACCCAGGTGGCTGACAGCTGAGTTAGCACTAAAGGCCGTGAGTGCCGCCACAGAAATGGGTTGTTGCCAGATACGCATCAGATCAGTTCAATGTGTCAAACATGTACAGCACCCTACGATCTCGACGACAGCCGTTAAAGGTCAAGGTGCGATTCAAAGCGATGGGACCAACTCGGCTATGTGAGCATTGTTGCGGAAGAAGTCAGACGAGGGTCAAGGTCGAACGGGCCCCAACGGCTCTTCTCTCAGAGTGTTGGCAATTCGACCGCACGGTTGAACCGTCCTTCTGAGCAGTGCGTATTCATCCATACCCTTGCCCCTGCACCCGCGCCATCATTCGACACGGAATGGCTTGTCCGCCGTGTTGACCCCCTGCCGACGGTGGGTGCTTTCTGACTGGAGATGACATCTCGGATATGGTGCGAAGGCAAACGAAGCTTGCTTGCCACCCAACAAAGCTGGCAGCATTGACCAAGATCTGATGTTTGTCTTCAGCTTGCCCTCGTGCCGTCAGGTTTGGTTACGGAGCAGGCAGCTCAGGAATTTGCCAGCCGCCACCATTTTGCATGGTTCTTGCGCATTTCCTGATGGGATGGCATGGCATAAAACGCCAGATCCTGACCATTGCCAACATAAAAGCCGCTCTTGACCATACGGTAGGGAATCTCCAGCGAATGGACACGATGCACCAGTTTGCTAATTTTTTCCTGCGGATGCAGCGTGATCAGCGCCTCGCGCAAATGGTGCATGAAAGAGTAGGGCAGATCGTTGGTCGAACCGAATTCGGGGTTGGTAGCCAGTTCCCCAAGATTGAGCTCAACAAAACACAGGGCCGGGAACTGGATGAACTTGGAGGGTGAAACCGTTACGCTGTGGTAAACCTCGACCGGGTTCAGCGAACTGACAATCAGGCTATTGACCGGAACCAGATCCTGATACAGGTGCAGGCAGGGTTGGTCGTCTTTCACCAGTTCAGCCCGCTCAATGGCCAATGCCTGACCATACGCTGTGCACAGGTACAGTTTGCCAATGGCATTGACAGGAATGTGTTCTAGCACCCGATAGACCGACGCATACACCGAGTGTCTTGGTTCACCATCGGGGTGCGCAGTGCAGCGAGCCACGGCCTCTTCAACGTTGAGCGCATCACAGCGAAATGCAGGATCGATTTCAAAGAACATCGCCTGCCCTTTGGACTTGAAATGATGCCCGGTAGAGTAGTACTGGCCAAAGTCCTCCGGTGGCAACATGGATGCAATCAGAGCTTCAGGTATCAAGGACAAGTAGAGGTGGACGGTCATGATTAAATGTTCTTTCGATCTAACAGAAGTTAAAAATAAAAGTCAAAAGTGGTTTGAATTGACAGCGAGGAAACGAATTTCAACCGCATCTCACAAATTATGCTACCACGGGTGCTCAAGCCTCCCGCGCTTTGGGCCCCACGAAGCGTCAATCCTTCACTTCTCTAGTTGTAAACCCTAATGATTGGGGCGTTTTGGGGCATCAAGTGCTTGTTACACTGACAGGGAAGTGACATTCACCCACCTCCAAATGACTTTCAACAAACGACACACCCAACCATGACCTCACCCAAAAAATTCATTTACGTCTTTGGCACTAGCCGCACCGAAGGCGCTGCCAACATGAAAAATCTGCTCGGCGGCAAAGGTGCCAATCTGGCTGAAATGTGTCGGCTAAGCATTGGGGTGCCCTCAGGCTTCACCATCAGCACCGAAGCCTGCACCGAATTTACTGAACATGGGCGCGATGCCGTGTTGAAGATGATCCTGGCCGAAGTCCAGCAAGGTGTAGCTTTTGTAGAAAGCGAAATGGGCAAGAAGTTTGGTGATACCAATGATCCGTTGTTGCTGTCAGTGCGCTCAGGTGGGCGTGCTTCGATGCCCGGCATGATGGACACCATCCTGAATCTCGGGCTCAATGACGAGGCGGTGGAGGGTTTGGCCCGCAAAGCCAACAATGAGCGTTTCGCCTGGGACTCCTATCGGCGCTTTATCCAGATGTATGGTGACGTGGTGATGGGTCTGAAGCCGCTGTCCAAAGAGGAACACGACCCCTTCGAGATCATCATCGAAACGCTCAAGGAAGACAAAGGTGTCAAGCTCGACACTGAGCTCAGTGCTGAAGACCTGAAACAACTGGTGCAGCGTTTCAAATCACTGATTCACGCTCGGCTTGGTCGCGACTTTCCGACTGACCCGTGGGAACAACTCTGGGGCGCGGTGTGGGCGGTGTTTGAGAGTTGGAACAACGAGCGTGCATGCTTGTACCGCGAGCTCAACGACATTCCAGACTCGTGGGGAACGGCTGTCAATGTGCAGGCCATGGTGTTTGGCAACTTGGGTGACAGCAGTGGCACAGGTGTGGCTTTTTCGCGCGATTCCGCGACCGGCGAAGACCTGTTCAATGGTGAGTTTTTGGTCAATGCGCAGGGCGAAGACGTGGTGGCAGGTGTCCGCACGCCGCAGCAAGTGTCATTGGAGGGCTCGCGCCGCTGGGCTGAGCTGGCGCTGGTAACCGAAGAGGTGCGGCGCAGTCAGTACCCGTCGCTGGAAGAACTCATGCCTGAGATTTATCAGCAGTTGCTGCGTGCCGAGACTACCTTGGAGCATCACTTCAAGGACATGCAGGACATGGAGTTCACCATTCAGGAGGGTAAGCTCTGGATGCTGCAAACCCGCAACGGCAAACGTACCGGTGCGGCCATGGTGCGTATTGCCATGGAGATGCTCAAGCAAGGCATGATTGATGAAAAGGCGGCACTCCAGCGTGTCTCACCTGACCGGCTTGACGAATTGTTACACCCCATTTTTGACCCCAAGGCGATCAGTGCAGCCACTGCAATCGCGCGCGGATTGCCGGCATCGCCCGGTGCTGCCACCGGTCAGATCGTGTTTTTTGCGGATGAGGCTGAAACCTGGGTCAAGGCTGGCAAGCCGGTTATTCTGGTGCGCCAGGAAACCTCTCCCGAAGATCTGCGTGGGATGAGCGTGGCCAAAGGCATTTTGACCGCCCGGGGTGGTATGACCTCACACGCTGCCGTGGTGGCGCGTGGCATGGGCAAATGCTGCGTTTCGGGAGCCGGTGCAGTGCGTGTCGATCTGAAGGCTCGAACCATGACCGTTGGTGACACGGTCTATAACGAGGGTGACTGGATATCCCTCAATGGGTCCACTGGCGAGGTCTATGTCGGGAAAATCGCCACCAAGGACGCGGAATTGAGTGGCGACTTTGGTGCCCTGATGGCGTTGACCGACAAGTACAAGCGCCTTGACATCCGTGCCAACGCCGATAGCCCGGAAGATGCCAAAGTGGCCCATAACTTTGGTGCTGTCGGCATCGGTTTGTGTCGCACCGAACACATGTTCTTTGAAGGCGAGCGCATTCTGGCGGTGCGCGAGATGATTTTGGCCGACAACGAAGCTGGGCGCCGTAAGGCACTGGCCAAACTGCTGCCGATGCAGCGCGGCGACTTTGAAGGGCTGTTCCGTGAAATGCACGACCTGCCTGTCATCATCCGTCTGCTCGACCCGCCCTTGCATGAGTTTTTGCCCCATGACGATGCCAATCAGCGCGTGATGGCGACCGAAATGCGGGTGCCGCTGGGCAAGATCAAGATGCGGGTGGAAGAGTTGCACGAATTCAACCCCATGATGGGTCATCGGGGCTGCCGACTGGGTATCAGCTATCCTGAAATTACCGAAATGCAGACCCGCGCAGTGCTTGAAGCAGCACTCAACGTGCGCGCCGAGGGCAGCCATGTCAAGGCCGAAATCATGGTGCCGCTGGTGGGAACCGTGCGCGAGTTCAACGCGCAGGCCGAGGTGATTCGTCGCACGGCCGCGGCCGTATTTGCCGAGCGTGGTGAATCCATCGACTACCTGTTGGGTACCATGATCGAGACCCCGCGCGGTGCATTGATTGCTGACAGCGTTGGTACCCAGGCCGAGTTTTTCTCGTTTGGCACCAATGACCTGACGCAGATGACAATGGGGTTTTCACGTGACGATGCGGGCAAGTTCCTGCCCGATTACATCAAGCGCAGTATTTATGAACACGATCCGTTCCAGACCATTGACCAAAAGGGTGTCGGGCTGCTGGTGCAGATGGCTGTGCAAAAGGGACGCAGCGTTCGTCCAGACCTCGAAATTGGTGTTTGCGGTGAGCATGGCGGTGATCCGGCTTCCATCTCGTTTTTCCACCGGGCCGGTCTGGACTATGTGAGTTGCTCGCCTTACCGGGTGCCAATTGCACGGCTAGCCGCTGCATTAGCCGCCATCGAAGGCTAGAGAGCCGGCGACAACGCATCACCAGTCGGTGGTGCGTTTGTGGTACCTCGTGCACGAAGTGAGTGAGATGGCGCCAGAATTGCGCCAGTTGGCACGAAGACTTAGGGTGAACGGCAAGGGTTGAAGTCGCCGTTTTTTTCGGTAACCCGGTCGTGCCAATCCATCCCACAAAATTTCGTCATTTTTTGCTCAATTTGGAAATGGTTGCTGCCTTGATTGGGCCCGAATCCCAGCAGCGTAAGCCCATGTGGCAGATCTTGGGCCTGCGCGATGGCATTCAACTTTTGACCCAGCACACCGGCAAACGCGAGCAAATCGCCATGATGGTGTTTCAGGGCACTGGGCGGATGCCCTTGGAGTTCTGCCCTGCACCTTAAGCCATTTTCACCCTGAGCTTTCAGCGTCAAGGGTAAACAAAAATCAAGCATTCATGCGGGTTTGAGCCTGCTTTGTGACCCCCGCCAGCGCACCAATTTTCTAGTCAGTCATCGTTGATTTCGCTGCGCCACAGCGAGACTTTGCTTGATGCTTGAGGACGCTTTGCACCATGCAATGAGCACAGCAATTTCTGTCAGAATAGCAGTCTTTAGTAAATCGGAAGCGATGTGAGCCGTTGTGACACACAGTTCGTGTGGCCCGAACTTCCGCCATAAGCCAGTCCAAGACGGCACGACCCTGAAGTGTCACTCCAGCTTTAAAACTCATTCATGCAGTCTGACGAAGCCACCATTGCTAAGCTGCTGGAAGTGCCCGCAGGAAGACCACGCTTGCTAGTGGTTGACGATCAGCCCATCAACATCCAGGTGATGCACCAGATTTTTGCATCGAAATATCAGGTGTTTATGGCCACCAGTGGTCAGCAAGCACTCGATTTTTGTCACAAGACTCCTCCTGATCTGGTGTTGCTGGATGTGGTCATGCCTGGTATGGATGGTTTTGAGGTGTGTCAGGCACTCAAGGGCGAGCCCAGTACCCGTGATATCCCTGTCATTTTTGTCACGGCCCATACCGATGCTGCCCAGGAGACACGTGGGCTTGATGTAGGTGCGGTTGACTTTATTTCCAAGCCAGTCAATCCAGCCGTGGTACGCGCGCGCGTCAAAACACAGCTTACGCTCAAATTCCAGTCTGACCTGATGCGCAAGTTGGTGTTTCTGGACGGCTTGACCGGGGTCTTTAACCGGCGCTATTTTGATCAGCAGCTTGCGGTGGAAGTCGCAAGATCCTCACGAGCCAAGTCGCCGTTGGCATTGATCATGCTCGATGTGGATTTTTTCAAGCGCTTCAATGACCACTATGGCCACCAGGCCGGTGACGATTGCCTGCGCGAAATTGCTGCTACGCTGAAAGAGAGCCTGCGACGCCCAGCCGACCTGGTGGCGCGCTACGGCGGCGAAGAATTTGTCTGCATCCTGCCAGATACCGTGTTTGCCGATGCCATGACCATGGCCTGGGAATTGGAGCAAAACGTGCGCCTGAAACGGATTCCCCACCTGGATTCCCGGGCCGCCGACGTGGTGACCATCAGCCTGGGGGTAGCCGGTGCCGATGGCGACTCACCCAAAGATGCGGCGGCTCTGCTGGCGTTGGCGGATGCACAGTTATATCGTGCCAAGGATGCCGGACGGGCCCGTGCCTGCGGCAATCAATTAACATAGCGTCAGCTTGTTTAACCATGCCAGGCACCCTTTGAGCACGTCAAGAATCACACGGCAGAGCATGAATCAAAGCGTATCCAGACATTTCAGGACACTGCTGCATTGGGCATTATGCTGGGTGCCGCGCAGCCTGGAGTACCAGGTCATGCTCTTGACTTCCGTCTGTCTGGTGCTGTCCATCCTGGGTTACGGTTATTACCGTGCGGCCGAGGAAACTGCCAATGCCCGGCGTTCGATTTCAGCACAAATGATTGCCTTGTCAAAAAATCTGGCCGCCGTCGATGCCCACTTTCTGCGCGGCGGTGAGCCAGAGCAGATCGAAGCGCTGTCGCTTCATACCGCAACTCTGGACGGCATTTATTCGGTGCTTATCACCGATGTCAACGGTACACCCGTGTCCGAAGTGGTCAACAAAAACGGGGCCTGGTCGCCACGTTATAACGCGGCACCTATTGAGGTTCCGGTCAGCAGCAGTCCGGACAGCATTTTTGAGACCCGGGCGCACAGTGTCTTGCACCGCGATTTTCTGGCAGGTAACAGTGGCACCATGAGTGCATGGCACCGAATCGGCAATGCAGCGAACCCATTGGGTTGGGTTCGAGTTAACTATCGCCTTGATACTTTTGATGCTCTGGCCAATCAGATTCGCTGGCAAGCCACGAAGGCTGTGCTGCTGGCAATCCTCGCCACGTTGCTGCTGCTTTCATTGCTTTTGCGTCCCACCCTGCGCGCCCTGCGTGAGGCCACCCAATTTGCCAGTCAGCTCGATACCGCGATGGGTACCCGGCTAAACATCTCACGAAGCACGACAGAAGCAGAGGCTCTGGGCAATGCGCTCAACGTGGTGTCAGAGCGCTTGTTGTCGGAACATATGGAGTTGAGCAACCAGAAATTTGCCCTTGATCAACACGCCATTGTCAGTATCACTGATCTGAATGGAACCATTACTTATGCCAATCAGCGGTTTTGCGACATCAGTGGTTACCGTGTCGACGAGTTGTTGGGCAAAAATCACCGTATCGTCAAGTCAGACGAGCATCCCCCGGAAGTGTTTGAAAATTTGTGGCGCACCATCACACATGGCGAGGTCTGGCGCGGAGATGTCAAGAACAGAAAAAAGGACGGCAGCTTTTACTGGGTCAGCGCCACCATCGTGCCCCTGGTTGGCCATGATGGCTTGCCACATCACTATATCGGTATCCGCACCGACATTACCGTCAACAAGATGCTGGAACAGCGCTTGCAGGCAGCGCGTGACGAGGCAGAGTCGGCAACTTTGGCCAAGGGGCATTTTCTGGCCAATATGAGCCACGAAATCCGCACGCCCATGAATGCTGTTCTGGGCATGCTCAAATTGCTGCAAAACACCGATCTGACCAAACGCCAGCTGGACTATGCCAACAAGGCCGATGGTGCCGCACGGTCCTTGCTGGGGCTGCTCAACGACATTCTGGATTTCTCGAAAATTGACGCTGGCAAGATGACGCTGGAGCAACGTGCATTTCGCATCGACAAACTGATGCGCGACATTTCAGTCATTGTGTCTGCCAACCTGGGTGCCAAACCGGTCGAGGTACTGTTTGACCTTGATGCCGACATACCCAAGGCGCTCATGGGGGATGCGCTGCGGCTGCAACAGGTGCTGATCAATCTCAGTGGTAACGCGATCAAGTTCACTGCTGAAGGCGAGGTGGTGATCAGCATCAAGGTGGTCGATCAAAGCAACTCTGGCGTGCGCCTAAGGTTTGCTGTCCGCGACAGCGGCATTGGCATCGCCCCGGAAAACCAGAAGCATATTTTTGATGGCTTCTCGCAGGCCGAGGCATCCACCACCCGGCGCTTTGGCGGCACCGGTCTGGGTTTGTCCATCAGTCGACGACTGGTAGCCCTGATGGGCGGGCAACTCAGTCTTGAGAGTGAACTCGGCGTTGGCAGCACTTTTTCTTTCACCATCACCCTGCCCGTGGCACCTGAGCAGCCCAGGACAGCAGTCACACCACCAACCTTGCCAGCAGGTTCGCGGGTGCTGGTGGTGGACGACAACCCGACCGCGCGCAGTGTGCTGGGGGCAATGGCCGAGTCCCTGGGTTGGCAGGTTGACCTAGCCTCGGGCGGCGCAGATGCCCTGGCCTTGATGCGCAAACGCAGCAACTCCGGGCAGCCACGTTATCAGGCGATTTTTGTCGATTGGCAGATGCCGGGCATGGACGGCTGGGAGACCATCACCCGGATGCAGCACGAGGGCAGTAACAGCCCATCCCCCATCGTTGTCATGGTGACCGCCAATGGCCGTGAAATGCTGGCCCAGCGCAGTACCGAAGAGCAGGCACGACTGAACGGGTTTTTGGTCAAGCCAGTCACCGGATCAATGTTGTATGACGCGGTGGTCGATGCGCTGGCCGACAACACCCCTGGGATGCAGACGATGGCTGATGCTGCGCCTCAGCCCTTGCTGGGTATGCGTCTGCTGGTGATAGAAGACAACATCATCAACCAGCAGGTGGCCCAGGAAATGCTCAGCAACGAAGGCGCTCTGGTTGAACTGGCCGAAAACGGGCAGGTCGGGGTGGATGCCGTGTATGGTGCCATCTCTGCCGGGCACCCGTTTGATGCCGTATTGATGGATATCCAGATGCCCGTCATGGACGGCTACAGCGCTACTCGGGTGTTACGCCAAAACACCAGTCTGGCCACCTTGCCGATCATCGCCATGACGGCCAACGCGATGGCCAGTGACCGAGACGCCTGCCTGGCCGCCGGAATGAATGCGCATATCGGCAAGCCCTTCAAACTGGTGGAACTGGTAGAACTGTTGCTGAAGTGGACAGGTCCGGAAAAACAGCTGGCTGCAACCGAGCAGTCTCTGGAATCCGGTTTGATGCCCAGCCAGATGCCCGAGCCTGCCCTGCCACGTATCGATGCAGTGGATATGGTGGGCGCATTGGATCGCCTGGGTGGCAATTCCTCGCTGTATGCACGCGTCTTGCAGTCCTATTTGGGCGACATCACCGGACTGCCTGATCAACTAGAGCTGGCCCTGAACCAGTCCGACTGGGCATCTGCCGAACGACTGCTGCACACCCTGAAAGGACTGTCGGCCACCGTGGGTGCGAGTTACATGGCAGCGGTTGCACGCAAGGCCGAACTGGTCATCAAGGCCGCCAAAGTGGCCGACAAGGACTGCGTGACTTTGGATGTGCGCGCTCAGAACATCAGTTTTCGGGCTGCGGTCACTGCCACCCAAAAGGTCATGAGTCAGGTGGCCAAAACGTGCACGCCAAGCACCGCCGACAAGGCACTGCCGGCACCCGCCGCGGATCCGCTGGCCGATGGCCACGTGATGCTGCACCGATTGCAGGCATTGCTCAAATCGTCAGACATGATGGCACTTGAGGTGTTCGAACAACTACAGCAAAACCAGGCACTGGTCAGCCGCGATGCGTTCAAACAACTGACACGAGCCATGACGGCATTTGATTTCTCTCAGGCCGCGCAAGTTTGTGACTTGCTTTTGCAAGCGGATTGAGGACACCCACCACCAAAACTGCATCGAGGCCCACATGGATGATTGTTTTTACCAGGTCCCACCAACAAAGCAACGCATAATTCGCTGCTAGAGCGGTATTTTGCAAACACTTGAGGGCAAAGCCATGAACCCGAACGTATTCGACCTTGATGGTCTGCTGGACCGTCACCAGCGGGCACCCCACCGGCTGGTTCAGATTTTGCGCGAAGTCCAGGCGCAGAAACACTGGCTGGCACGGCCGGACCTGGCGCTGGTGGCCGCTGCGCTCAAGCTGCCGCTGGCCCATGTCGAAGGTGTGGCCGGGTTTTATCATTTTTTGCATCTTGAGCCGGTGGGGGAGTACCGGGTGTTGTTTAGCGACAACATCACCGACCGTATGCAGGGTAGCGAAGAAATGCGGCGTCACCTGCGCCATCTGCTCAAGGTCGAACACCACACCTTGCGCGCCGATGGCCGGGTCAGCGTGGCCGCCACCTCCTGCACCGGCATGTGTGATCAGGGGCCCGCTGCGCTCATCAACCACCGCCATGTGGTTACCCGCCTGACCATGGGGCGCGTCAAGCACATGGCTGCGCTGATTGAGGAGCAGGTGCCGCCCGAGCAGTGGCCCGCAGAGTGGTCACGCGTGGACGACCAGATCCGCCTGGCCAACGTCAAGCTCGGTGTCCAGCCCGAACCCGGCCAAGGCATTGCTGCGGCGTTGGCGCGTGGACCGCAAGGCGTGCTCGAAGACATCAAGCGCTCCAAACTGCGTGGACGCGGCGGTGCCGGTTACGCCACTGGCATCAAATGGCAGCTTTGCCGAAATGCAGCGGGCGCAACCCGTTATGTCATTTGTAACGCTGATGAAGGTGAACCCGGCACCTTCAAAGACCGGGTGCTGCTCAGCAGTTTTGCCGACACGGTGTTTGAGGGCATGACCATCGCGGCCTGGGTCGTGGGTGCCAAACAAGGGCTGGTGTATCTGCGCGGTGAATACACCTACCTGCTTGAGCCCCTGCAAG